>CAYUSV010000007.1:19010-36128 GCA_964447385.1 uncultured Campylobacterales bacterium
TAGTAGCCATCTTCTGCAGCTGGTGATTGGGAAACCTCTTCTTCAATAATTGTAGAAGACTCACTAACAACCTCCTCCTCAACAAATACTGCTTCACTAATAATCTCTTCTTCAACAATCACAGGCTGAGCAACTGCGACTTCTACCGCTTTTACTGGCATATGTGCAATTGGCTTTTTTTCATAAATTTCTTTAAATTTTGCTAAAGATATCGCATTTTCAGCCTCTGTTGTTGCAGCAACCGAAGGTATATGATCAATTTTTTTCTTACTCTCTCCGAGCTTAACCCCCAAACCCACAGTTGCAATGATATCATTATCATTATTTTCTAATTTTCTAATCCATCTAGCCTCAGTAACTAAATCAACATGTTTATTAAGACCAAATTTTAAACCTGCACCTACATTTACAAACATTTGTGAATCATCATTTGTTGGTGGCACACTAGCTCTATGGACTTTTTCACCACCAATACCTACCAATCCATAAGGGCGTATTCGTTTACCAGTATCTTTTTCATAAATAATATTTACAGAACCTCTCTCTATATCAGTTTTGCCACCATCACTCATTACATTGTTGGTAGCTGTTTCAAGTGCGGCTTGTACAGCTACCTCCTCATTTAGAAAAACCGCTCCCCTTATGCCATAAAGTACTTCATTATCTCTTAATGAGTCTTTGTTTGCATTAAAAGCTTGACCTACTGTGGGCGTAAGCTCTACTTTTACAGCACTTAGTGATGTTGCTAATAGACAAACAAGCAGTGTTAAACACAATTTATTGACTTTTTTCATAAAGTCTCTCCTTTTTTAAAATTGTGATGATTATATTTCATTTGTGATAATGACCTATTAAAAAATTTTAATCAATAAGTTGATATAATTTAACTTTAATGCTAGCAAAGGAAATTATTTGAATCTTAACTTAAAGATAGAGGAATTACTTTCAGAAAAGAGGAGTGATTTTGAGGTATCATCTTGTATAAAGGGTGAGATTAAAAGCTATGTCAACTCCCTAGATACAATCTTTGAAAAAAATCAAGGTAAAAACTTTCTTGTTAAGCACACTAAGTCAATAGATAGCTATATTAAAGAAATCTTTAAATATGCACTTAGAAAACACTTTGGTGATTTTATCCCTATGATAAACACACTACCCATTACGCTCATATCCTTAGGCTCATATGCAAGAGAGCAGTTATGTGTCCATTCTGATATTGATCTCATGATTGTATACAAAGAGGTTGATGGATACAATTTAAAACCAATTATAGAAACAATTTTACAAATTGGTTGGGATAGCGGACTAAAACTTGGACACAGAGTACATCAAATAGAGGATCTTTATCCAGCTAGTTTGGAAGATCAGACAATTAAAACAGCATTTAATGAGTCTAGGTACCTATGTGGCTCAAAATATTTATGGATGAATATAGAGTATGAACTCTCAAAAATAAGAACAAACAATCAAAAAACTTATATACTTGAAAAGTTGCAAGAAAGAAGCGATAGACTTAAAAAACATCCATTTAATATGCAACCAAATATAAAATCATCAGCAGGAGGACTTAGGGACTTAAACACTCTTTTATGGATTGCAAAAGTACTTTATAATATTACAAAAATCAAAGATCTCACACCAAAGATAATTAACGAATATGAGTACACCGGTTTGATGCAAAGCGTTGAATATCTATATCGTGTGCGTATTGCCCTACATCTTAGTGCTGGTAAAAAACAAGATAAACTTCTTTTGCATTTTATACCCGATATCGCCAAAAAGCTAAAGATCAATGAGCGAAAATTAGTCGAAAAAACATTTGAGTCGATGTTAAAAATTGAGGTCACATGTGAGTATTTGATTAAAAAAATTACACATAAAATGCTATATGATAAAAACAATATTGCACTATTTAGAGAGAAGCGCTTTACAGACAATATATATATTTACAACAGCAAAGTTTATTCACCAATTCATACAAACAGCAAAAATCTTAACTATTTTATTGACCTTTTTTTAACTATGCCTGATCAAAATTTATATTATGAATGTACATACATCCACTATTTACAAAAAGCTAAAAAAGAACTAATTGATAATAAAAAAATTAAAAATCTTTTTTATAAAAATCATCTCTACTCATTTTTCATAGCTCTTTACAAAGCAAAACAGTTAAACCACATATTTCCTCCTATGCGAAAAATTGCTCATTTACCACAATTTGACGGTTATCACACATATCCGGTTGATATGCACTCTATTCATACTCTTTTAGCATTAGAGCAGATAAGTGACCATAATGTTTTAAATCTTTTTAAATCTTTTGATAAAGAAGAGAGAGCTCTTTTAAAAGTGGTCGCATTTATGCACGATTGTGGCAAAGGTCGTAAAAAAGATCATAGTTTATTAGGAGCAGCTATAGTTAAAAATTTTGTTAAACTTTTAGGCTTTAGCAAAGAGCATATAGATTATGCAAATATACTTGTTCGACACCATACTCTTATGAGCAATGTTGCAAATCGAGAAGATATCTATAATGAAAAAGTAATTTTTTCATTTATCTCAAAACTGGGGGATTTAAAAATCTTACAACTTCTTTTTGTTTTAACATATGCTGATATCGAATCTGTTAGCAAAGGAGCTTATTCAAGTTTTAATGCTGGACTTTTAAATGAGCTTTTTATAATCTCTTGTGAAGCATTAAAAAACAGACACATGATAACAGAAGCTCAAAAAAGAGCTAAAAAAGAGAAAAATCTTAAAAATAGTCCAAGTTTTAAAGCATTAAACAAAACCTTGAAAAAAAAGATTCTCTCTATAGAATCAAACCTACTATTTTTTAAATACAAACCAATTGATATAGTAAAAATTGCCTATTGGGTTTATGAGTTAAAACGCCCTTATGATTATATTATCACCAACGATGATAAGTCCCTTACTATTGAAGTTATAAGGACTGAATCCCTAAATTTAGGTTATATGTTGGGGAAACTTAAAAACTTAAATATCGCTTCGATGGATATCTTTAAAATCTTTAACAATATAAAATATTTTAGAGTCGAATTTTTAGAATCTGTCGATAGAAATGATATCTTGCGAATTGAGGAGATTCTTCATAACTCATTTGATATGAGTAAAAAAGTAAAACTCTCTGCTCCTCAAATGTTAAAAGATGAGATAAAGATTGACTGCAATCACTCAAAAACATATGCAAAGATGATAGTAGATACAAAAGATCATCCTTCACTTGTGGCTAATATAATGTCAGTTTTTGACGATATGGGGATAGATATTGCAAGTGCAAAAATACAAACAATTAAAAATAGGGCTAGAAATCTATTTTTAATTGAAAAAAATGGTAAATTTTGCAATAATCAAGAAGAGATCATAAATAGATTAATAATAAGGTAGATAAATATGTGTGGAATCGTAGGGTATATTGGTAAATCTGAAATTAAAGATATATTAGTAGATGGGCTTAGAGAGTTGGAGTATAGAGGTTATGACTCAGCAGGTATTGCCGTACTACAAAATGATGAAATTAAATCTTATAAAGCTGTTGGAAAACTTCAAAATCTTGAAGATAAAACAAAAGATTTTAGCTCAAATGGTTTTGGCATGGGTATAGGACATACGCGTTGGGCAACACATGGAAAGCCAACAGAATTAAACGCTCACCCTCACCTTGGGGAATTTTCATATGTTGTTCACAATGGAATCATCGAAAACTATCAAGAGCTTAAAAACAAACTTCAAGATGAGGGAGTAAAGTTTTTAAGCCAAACTGACACAGAGGTGATTGTACATCTTTTTGAGAAAAACTACAAAGAGATAAATGATCCAATGCAAGCGTTTGAAAAAACCATAGAGACACTTGAAGGTGCATATGCAGTACTTTTAATCACAAAAGTAGATCCAGATAGAATTTATTTTGCAAAACACGGCTCACCTATGATCGTTGGCAATGATGATAAGGGTGATATTCACTTTGGCTCTTCAGATGCTGCACTTATAGGAAAAGCTACTGAAGTTATCTATCTTGATGATGGAGATTATGGTTATACTTCACAAGATGGAATAGTTCTTTTTCACAACAGAATTTCAAAAACATTAAGCAAAAAAGCACTTGTTGGAGATAAAGTCTCAGCACAAAAAGGTGGTTTTAGATTTTTTATGGAAAAAGAGATTTATGAGCAGAGCGAAGTATTAAGTGATACGCTTATTGGAAGAGTTTTAGATAAAAAAATAAATTTTGAAGAGTTAGATGCAAACTTTTTTGATGGAATTGATGAGATCAAAATCTGTGCGTGTGGAACAAGTTACAATTCAGGATTAGCTTGTGCATATCTTTTTGAGAGACAAGCAAAGATAAAAGCCTCAGTTGAGATAGCAAGTGAATTTAGATACAAAGAGCCACTTCTTACAAAAAATACCCTATTTGTAGTTATTAGCCAAAGCGGTGAGACAGCCGACACATTAGAAGCACTTAAAATGGCACGATCAGCAGGTCTTAAAACTTTAGCAATTTGCAATGTCGATAACTCTTCGATAGTAAGACTCTCAGATCGTACAATTTTAGCAAGAGCTGGCATCGAAAAAGGAGTTGCGAGTACAAAAGCATTTGCAACACAAGTTATGGCGATGTGGATGCTCTCAATTTATGTAGCACAGGTAAAAAATACAATGAGTATTGAGCAGATAAAAGAGGAGTTAAACGCAATGCGTCATATTCCAAATGCCGTTGTAGTTACAGATACTCTTCACGAGAAAATCAAAAGACTCTCAAAACGCTATCTTCACGGTCATGGATTTTTCTTTATAGGTAGAGATATATTTTTTCCATTAGCTCTTGAGGGTGCACTAAAACTAAAAGAGATCTCTTATCTTCACGCTGAAGGATACCCAGCAGGTGAGATGAAACACGGTCCAATAGCACTTGCTGATAGTGAACTTTTTACAATCGCTTTGATGCCAAAAACAATTCACTACGACAAGATAAAAAGTAATGTCGAAGAGTTAAGTGCCAGAGATGCAACAATATTAGCAATAAGTCCATTGGAGTTTGATTTAGCAGATGATTTTATAAAAACAAATCACAGCGAACACCCAATGAGTGAATTTTTTGAGATGATGGTTATCACCCAGCTTTTAGCACTAGAGGTCTCTATAAGGCTTGGAAATGATGTTGACATGCCCAGAAACTTAGCAAAGTCTGTTACTGTTGAGTAGAAGGTTGGATTTTTCCAACCTTAGTCATATTTATCATATTTAATTTGGTCTATAGGGTCTATATGATTCATCCCTTTTCTTTTGAAATAAGCTTTAATAGCAATATTATAAAGAGTATATTTAATTGGTCTAAGTACAACTCTAAATGCATACCCCTCTTCTATTTTTGGTCCAAAACCTAATTTAAACTTATTGATTGCTTCATATTTTGTTCCTGATTTTACATTAAGTCTTGCACCAACTAAGTTAAAATATTTTTTACCCATTTTCATCATATCTACCATGATTTGATAATGGAGAAAATTATTACTCCCTTTTATCGGTCTACTAGCTGTTCCACTATACCAAGAGTAAGCACTCTCCTCGTCAAATGCTATAATATAGACAGCTTGAATTTCATCATCGGCTTTTGCAACATAAAGTTTTATATTTTCACCTAATTCATCATAAAGTTTTTTAAAGTAGTCATAAGATGCCATATATGGACTATTTTGTCTTGTAAAAGTATCTTTGATAACATTAAAAATAAGATCAATATCATCTGTCGTCTCTATGGTAATTCCTTGCTTCATCCCTTTTCGTGTTAATTGCCTAGTTTTAGATTCAAATCCTGCCAATATCTCCTCTTGGCTTTTATCAATATCTATTATATAAGTACCCCAAGGCACACACTCAGCATTATCCGGAGAAGTGTTAAATACCGCAACAGATTGTGCTTTACCAATAAAATCAACATCTCTCATATTTTTTTTAACATAAGAGACAACGGCATTTAAAAACTCTTTTTCATCCTCTACACTTACACTCTCAATACGATTTAAACATCCTGTCATAAAAACCATTTTTTTAAAAATAAGTCGCTTATCTATAAAATATGGCAAGACAAATTTATCACTTACAAACCATCCATATAGATCACTTCTAGCTTTAAGTGAACCTTCCATTGCCATTACATGTAAATTATCAATATAGCTCTCAATATCTCTGTGTACTACTTTAACCATTGGTTTCCTTATAAATATAATTTCAAGATGCTAAAACAAGCAGTTGTGCATTTTAGTCAGTATGGTATAAAATGTCAAGTATATTTATATCAAAATACTATTTTATTATTAATTTGTTACTTTATGATACTTTTCAGTTTTATAATAATTGTTTAATATACTTAATTATCTTTAAAAAAAGATACTAATTAATATAAATGAAAAAAATTTATGTTAAAATAATATAATTTGAAAATAAAAAAGGGGCTCATAATTTCATGAAACAGGTTTCAATAATAAAACAGTATATTTTAGGCTTGACTTTGATATCTACGATGATATTTCAAGGTTGCGGAGGTGGAAATACTCCCACAAATGGAAACCCCAGCGGAGATACTCCAATAGTTGATAAACCAATCGGTGGAGAGACAGGTGAGTATAAATATAACAAAGTCACAATAGCTGGTAGCTCTATAACTTGGGGACAAGGCTATCTAGGTGAAAAAGCATATCTTGGAGAAGTTGAAAAATATCTTAGAGATAAAGTAGCTACAACTATAATTCCTACAAATGGTACTCCCATAAACGATGCTATGAGTTACAAAGGTAAACTCTATAAATTTACAGGAGCAGGTACTGAAATATCAGGGATAATAAGAGGTGATGAAATCAGCATAGCTTACGCAAAAGAGAGAGGAAACGCCGGTGCAACTGTAGAGATGTTCATTGATGGTGTGAGGCAGGATACTTTCTCTACCAAAGGTGAAGATATACAAAGTTCTGTGACTAATATAGAAGGAGATGGTGAAAAAGTAGCTTTTGATCTTGGTCGTGCACATACATTTGACCATAATGTACCACAACAATATGGTACAGGCTCAATAAACACAGTAGAGTGTGGTGATAGTGTTGTCAATAACGGTTGGATGATTATACGAAAAGAGGTAGGTAAAGCTATTCATCATTTTATAGTATTTAAAAATGCACCAAATGGCAATTTCGACATAAGTTATAAGTATGGTGAAAACATTAAACCTGTAAAATCTAGTGTAGATAATATAGAACAAAGTATAGAATCAACACTTGAGAGCACTTGTGGTGAAAAATATAGTGAAAGAACACCTCCTATTCCAGATCAATCACTAGACTTTAGACAAACTGATGAGCGAGCAGTCAAAACATGGGGGAAACTTGATTATAAGGATCATAATTTTACACTTAAAATAAAAGAGGGTGGGAGTGAAGAGTTTATCTTAAATTTTATCACAAACCATATGTATTATTTTCAAAACGCAGGAATTAGTGGAGCTACCGCTGAAGATTTAGACCCTAACTTATCATACAATGAGAGAAATCCAAACCTTAGAACAACAGAACAAATCATAGCATTTGAACCAGATCTGTTTATATTGGAATCCTCTACAAATGATGCACTTACATGGGCAAGAGAACAAGCTGGAGAGATTGGCACAAATGAGTGGATAGTACAAAATGACAACTGTACACCATACGCAAATAAGATTATTTTTACATCCACAGATAGTACACCTCAAAAGGGTGATATAATAGTTATCGGACGCTACAATAATAACATAGACAATATCGCTGTTAGGATTATAGATAGTTGGAACAGTAGTACAAAAACAGCAACATTTACAAAAAGTTTGACAAGTAATGATTTTAACGGAAATAGCTGTCAAATTAAACGAATCACAAAATGGGAAAATAATGTCAAAAAAGTCGTTGATAAAGTTATCGAAGATGTTGGCAATACTTTAAAGGTGGGAATTGCTACTAGTGGAGTTCCGGACTTAAATGATCGAAAACTAATGGGATATAGAGAAAAAGCAGAGATAATGGCTAACGATAATGGTTGGATGTTTTTTGATTTTTTTCAAAAAACATATGATTGGAAAGTTGCAAATCCAGGATCTCAATGGTCTTATGGAGGAGATGATACTCATCCAAATGCTGAAGGAATTGTGCTGTTTGGAGTAGCAATTACAGATGTTTTAAAAGATCAGTAGCTAACTGATCTTTTGTAAAAATATCTTTGTCTGATCCATCGAGTTAAAATTCTCAAACGCATCAAAAGCATTTTGTGACATTTGTGGATAATTTTCTTGGTTAAATTTTAAAAAACCTTCCACAAGTGACTCTACATTTTTAGGCTCTACTAACACCCCAGTTTTGCCCTCCTCAACGATTTCCGCAATTGCCAGAAGATTTGTTACAAGTACTGGTCGTCCAACTGAATATGCCTCTATCACGATACCTGGATACCCTTCTCTATGACTTGGGAGCACTAATACATCTGATTGTTTTAACTTTTCAATTACCTCAGTTGGACTAAGTGAGCCTTCATAGGTAGTATTAAACTTAGCAACATACTCTTTTGTATATTTGCTCTCATGAACGGGACCATAGATCTTAACATCAAAACTCTCATCCAATCTTTTACAAGCTTCCAAAAGCTCCTGTGTCCCTTTTTCATCTTTTAGATGGCTTATATAGACAAAGTGTTTTTTAAACTCTGTTTTTGGCTCCTGTACACCTACTCTTCTTCTGACATTTGGAAACCAAAATGTATTTTTATTAAACTCTTTAAAATACTCTACAAGGTATTTAGTCTCAAAAAAGCTTTGATCTGTATTTTTAAGAACATATCTGATTAAAAACTTTTTTATAGGATTTGCTCTTTTATAAATATCATCAAAATTTCCAGCAAATTTTCTTAAACTTACACTTTTACCAAAAAGTTTTGAGATAAATATGATAAATGGAGCAATCATGATATAGTGATTTGCCGTTCCATGCAAAGAGATATGATCATAATTTCTTACATTTTTTATAAACTCTTTCATGACTGTAAAAAAGGTATCAGCGATATTTTTATAACAGTTTTTATTGGAGTTTATAGCCAAATACTCTATATCTAACTCTTTTAAATCTTCCAATAACTGCTCAAATAGTACAGTCACTCCTCCTGCGTTTTTCATATCTTTTGCATACATCGGACCAATTACTATAATCTTTTTTTTATCAAACATATTTTTTCCTAATTTATTTTAGTTAACACTCTTTTCACTACAGTTTTTGCAAAATATAACTCAACTAAGATGATTATAAGATTGATTATTACAAAGCCGATAATTGGGAATTTTGCAAAAATTAGATGCACACATAAAATTACAAGAGAGAGTCTTATGATATTTAGCGTTAACTCTAGATAATTAAAATTAAATGTTTTTGAGAGTAAACTAAACAAGCTCAAATACGCCACAATCACACTAGAGTAAATCAGTATAAACACATATATAACCGAATCAATAGTCAAATATGAGGGTTTTATAACATAAACAAGTCCAGATACCAATATCGAAGCCACCATACCTAAAAATAAAAATTTTATCTTATAACCCAACAACATATCTATATATTTTGATATCTCTTCTGTATTTGAGATATTAAACTTTGATATAAAATAGGAGCGAAGAGAGCCGATAAAAATCAAGATAAGACCTGAAAATGTCAACGCATACCCAATCTCAGCCAATACGCTTTTCATATCATTATCTGCTAAGTATATAATCGCATAACGACTAGTGTAGACAAATAGCCCATTTATCAAAAATGTCAATGCAGAAAAAGCGATAAACTGCTTTGAGCGTTTTAAAAAGATTTTAAAATATCTGCTATCTTTAAATGTTTTACTCTTTTGCATCAAAGAGATGATATTTTCTCGCATGTTAAGCACTATCACTAAAGCATATGGCAAAACAAAAAGGTAGAGAAATATATCATCAAGTTTTAGAGGCATATCACTTAAAAAGATATAAAAAAGTATCCCAATCCTTGCAAAAAGGATTACAAAAGAGTTTATAACTATAAATTTTATCCGTTTTTTTGCAAGCATACTATTTTTGAAAAATACCCATGTTAAAAGTGCAAATATAGAGAGATAGATATACTCTTGGCTTATTCCAACACTCTGTATTCCAAAAAGAACATCTGCAAAATCTCCTAAAAATGTCTGAGAAAGTAGAAGTAAAAGAGCAAATATCACTATTTGAAGGGCGGCATTTATCTGGTCTGATACTTTATAAATTTGGTTATATCTAAGATAACTGATACTCAATCCAAACTCAAAAACAAATATCAGTAAAATCACAATATTAAATGCCGCAGAAAAATCAGCCAAACCTTCAATATTTAATTTGTAAGGAATGAGTAAAGCAATAAGATATGTCGAAAAACTATAAACTAAATTTGAGAAAAAAAATAGTGCTCCATCATTTTTAACTAACTGTTTTATCTTTGAAAGCACTGTCTTTAATCCTCTATCAATTATTTGATTGTCTAATTTTCTCTATATCTAGCGACTGTTTACAGATGACTCGTTTTCCAGTAGCACTTCTCTCAATCTTATCAACTATTTCAACACTAAAATCAATACCATCTCGAACCAATGCTTTCATGCCAGATATCACATGTTCTTGATCTACTGGCTTATCTCTCTCTTCTATAAGTACAATAACTTTTCCAGCTTCACTCTGTCTATATTGTAGATTTTTAATAAGCTCCAACGGCAGATGTTGTCCACCACACATAGTTGTGATAGATACCAATCTATTATCGTCAGTTACTAAATAATCTTGCGTTCTTCCTTCGATATTTTTAACTTCTCTAGCTATGTCTGAACCTTCAAAATAGATAATATCTCCAGATACTGCATCAGCTGTTTTAAAATTGATAAACGGCATAACAAAGTTATCAAATGAGGTTCCAACTATCTCATTTTCTACAATTCTAGGTGTACCATAAGCATTAATAAACTTATAATTTTCATAGTTCATTCTATACGCTGCAACAACTCTCTCAGTATGCCCATAATCAGCCAATATATCAACATCTCCAAAAAAATCTTTAATCACACCAAAATCAGGCTCAAAAATAGACTCAGAAGCTACGATAATCCCCTGCACTTTCAAAGGCTCTAGCCCATAAAGTTTAGACATAGCTATAAAACTAAGTACAGCACTTGGATATCCAAAAAGAAACTTTCCTTTAAATTTTTTTGCTCTCTCATACATTAGAGGAAATTTTTCACTATTCATGTAATTATTTGAGAGGTAAAGATAGTTATCCACCGGCTCATATTCCCAATAGATATCTTCATCTGGTTTTGAAACTTCTCTGCCTTTTAAAAGTAGAGTTTTATCACGAAGTTTATACCCAATTTTTCCAAGAGTGAACATCGAATAAGCTTTATGTTTTGCTCTACTTGTAAAAAGTGGCTGAAAATATTTTGTAGGAGTTGAGAGTGAACCTCCACTATAATAAGCAACAGGTTTTTCAATCTTGTCTGTATAAAGCCTCTCTAAGTTTGCTTTTATCTCATGTTTTGAGATGGTTGGAAATTTTTTCAAATCAGCTAAAGATTTAAAATCTTTTGCACTTACTCCGTGTTTTTGAAAAACATCTGTATAGTATGGAATATTCTCCTGGGCAAATATAAGAGTTTCAAGAGTTTTATTATAGACAAAATCTTGTTTAAACTGTTCACTTCCCTCTTCATATGCTCTGTATCTATCCATGTACTCACTATATAGCTTTCCATAACGAATACTTATAGGTATATTTCCATAAATTGATCCCAAAAATGTTTTAAGTGATTGTGGCATCTTATAGTAAGTGCTCCTATAAAGATGCGCGACACTATCAAATGAAAATTTCATAAAATTCCTTTTTTTTAATTATTGAATATCGACTAAATGACTCTTATCTTGAAACTCTGTAAATGTCATAACTCTATGCTCACCTGCTTTAAAATTTAAAAAACCATCTAACATATCAAGCGAATAAGGTGTCACAGCCTTTGGGTGACCAATCACTACAAAATTTCCCTCAGGGTCCCTTTTTTGACTCTTTTTGAAAGCTTTTTTTAGCAGTGATGCTCTATATCCATCCATAGAGACTATTGAGCGAGTTTTTGATGATAACATCTTAAAAATCGAACTATTTGAAGAGCCACCAGCAGAAACTCCATCTCCATATGTTTTATGACTATTTTTAGCAAACTTTTTATGATACGCAAATTTCCAAAAAAAGAGAGGACTCACAGCATATGTACTAATTGGCACTTCAACAAAACTACCATCACTAGCCTCTACTACTGGATCATCTTCAAATCTCCAAAATGATTTTAGAGGTGCATTTTTAAAATCGTAAAAATGTGTAGCAGAGCTATTAAATCCATCTTCGTACACGGTACTATCTAACAAAATATTGTGATTTTTTAGTGCATCTTTTAATTTATCAAAAGGTTGTAAACACCATCCACCTGCCCTATAAGCAAACACTTTATCCCCAACAATATCAGTCAATACTTTTTTATAACGGTATACGATATCATCAATCTCATCTTTTTCAAAACTATGAATACGAAATCGACTAGTATCCATGTACCATTTTTGACCATCGTGTGTGCAATCCTCCCAATGAGGATGGATATGAAGCTGTATATCATGTCCATTTGTATCAAGCATCTTTAGCTGCGTTACTATCATCTCATAATCATCAGCCAACAGTTGATACTGATCTTTATAGTGATTTAACCTATCAAGATAACCACTATCAACAAAAAATACAAATTTAGCATCATATCTATCACCAACTTCCAATAACTTCTGTGTCGGCAAAATGATACTGTTATAAACACTCCCAGGATTCTCCCCCGAGAAGAGTTCATAATCTAGAGTTAAAAATATTTGCATAGGCATTCTTTAATTTACATAAGATATATCTAATAATTATATTATATAAAGATAAATTTATGCTGAAAGCAGATTATTGTTAACTATAACTTAGCAATAATCTGCTATTAACCCACTTTTTAGAGAGCTATAACTCTCCTCTCCTACTAAAATCTTAACAAGTTCTAAAGCAAAACATATAGCAGTCCCAGGTCCTTTGGAAGTTATGATGTTCTCATCAACAACAACTTTGTGTTTATCCGTAAACTTACTCAAACCTATCTCATCTTCATAAGATGGGTAACATGTATAAGAGTTTTTAATCACTCCAGCCTCTGCCAAAGCCATAGGAGCTGCACATATAGCGCCTATGGGTTTTTTAGCACTATCAAACTCTTTTATAAGTTTTAATACTTTATCACTATCTCTTAGAGTCACAGCCCCATCATGACCACCGGGTAAAACAAGCATATCAAACTCATCAGTCTTAATATAATCTAATTTACTATTGGCAATAATCGTGATGCCGTTTCTCCCAGTTACCGCCTCATCATCTATCGAAGCACTCACAACCTCTACACCACCGCGTCTTAGGACATCGATGATACTAACAGCCTCTATCTCTTCAAAACCATTTGCCAATAAAACTAAAACACTTGCCATAATTTAAATCCTTATTTGACTTTTTCTAAATATTCCGCTTTTACTGTATCTACCTTAACGATGTCACCTTCTAAAACATGATAAGGGATCTGTATGACAGCACCACTCTCTAAAGTTGCCGGTTTTTTACCACCTTGTGAATCACCCTTAAAATTTGGTCCAGTCTCTGCAATCTTAAGCTCGACCGTTGCAGGCGCTTCAACATCTATTGCTCTTCCATTGTGAAATAAAATTTCAACATTCATACCATCAACTATCCAGTTTTGAGTATCTCCCACAGCATCATGAGTTAGCCCAATTTGTTCATAAGTAACACTATCCATAAATTGTAAAAGTTCACCATCATCATAAAGATACTGCATAGTCTTTTGCTCAAGGTCTGGTTTTTCACACTTATCACCTGCATGAAAAGTCTTATCAACTACTTTTGCATTTAGATATGATTTTATCTTACATCTTACAAATGCAGCACCTTTTCCCGGTTTTACATGTTGGTACTCTGTAATTTTATATGGTTTGCCATCAAGCTCTATTTTTAAACCTTTTTTAAGGTCGCTCATCGAATATGTAGCCATCTTCTCTCCTGTAGTTATGTTTAATAGACTTCTTGTAAAACTATATCTTAGAGGCAAATCCTCCCTTTGGTCTTGGCCTCACAATATAGTTTTACAAGAAGTCTAAATCATTATAACAAAGTAATTTGAAAAATATAAAATTATTTTATTCAATTATCGCTACAATCAAAACAAAAAAGGCTCTGTTTGAAAACGATCACTGTCATCGATACATTTGGATTTTTCTTTAGGAATTATTACGCTCTTCCCTATCTCAAAAGTAAGTCTGGTTTTCCCACAGGACTTTTAACAGGTTTTATTAACTTTATAGCAAGTTTAAACAGAGATCACGATACTGATTATCTACTATTTGCTCTTGATTCAAAAGAGAAAACTTGGAGAAAAGAGTTAGATCCAAACTACAAAGCAAACCGCCCTGCTCCACCTGAAGATCTAAAAATTCAACTCCCTGTGGCTATTTCGTGGATAGAAAAGATGGGATTTAAACAGATCATAAAACCTGGTTTTGAAGCAGATGATGTTGTAGCTTCTATCGTAAAATATGCAAAAAAGAGTGATCTTAAAGTAAAAATTGTCTCTCATGATAAAGATCTTTATCAACTCATAGATGATGGCAGAGTTGTTATGTATGACCCTATCAAAAAAATTGAGATAGATGAGCAGATGTGTAACAAAAAGTTTGGTGTTGATTCTTGTTATATCGTTGATTATTTGGCAATTGTAGGAGATGCGGCTGATAATATCCCTGGAGTTAGAGGTATAGGTGATAAGGGAGCTAAAACACTCATAAATGAGTTTGGAAATTTAGAAAATATTTATAAAAATATCGAAAATATAAGAAACCCAAGAACTCAAAAACTTTTAAATGAGAGCAAAGAAAATGCATTTTTAAGTAAAAAATTAGCTCTTTTACATGATGAGTTGATAGATAGTTGCAATTTAGAAGAGTTTAAATTTCCAAGCTCTAATCCCATCTTAAATATTGCAGATGATCTCATAGAGTATGATATGCACACGATCTTAAAACGAGCAGGTGCAACTTATGATAAAAACAGCAAACAGGAATCAATTAAAAAAAGTGTAAATAGTTTTAAGCCCATTTTAGTAGACACCAATGAAAAATTAAAACAGATAATATCTCAAATAAAACCAGATAGTATCGTAGCTTTTGACACTGAAACTGACTCGCTTGATACAAAAAGTGCCAAGATAGTTGGTTTCTCTTTTGCAACAGATGAGTCAAAAGCATATTATGTACCGATATCTCACAACTATTTAGGAGTTGGAGATCAACTCTCAAAAGAGGATGCAAAAGAGGGGCTTTTAAAGTTAATGAAGCATAAAATCGTAGGACAAAATCTAAAATATGATTTTGCTATTCTTTATAATAACTTTGATTTTAAAGATCTTGAAGTTTATGCAGATACTATGATAATTTCTTGGCTTTTAGACCCCTCTTTAAGTGCTGGACTTGATAACATGGCAAAAAGATACTTCTCACATGACATGGTTAAGTTCAAAGATATGGTCAAAAAAGGAGAAAACTTCTCTCATGTACCTCTTGAAGAGGCTTCAATCTATGCTAGTGAAGATGCTTGGATGACACTAAAACTCTATAATTATCTCTATCCAAAGCTTGGTGAAGTGCTTTTAAAAGAGGCAAAAGAGATAGAATATCCATTTGTCAACACTCTTTTAAAAATGGAATCTTATGGTATCAAGCTTGATATCGAGTTTTTTCAAGCCCTTTTGAAAAAAGCAAACACAACTATCGAAACACTCACAAAAGAGATTTACACACTAAGTGATAGTGAATTTAATATAAACTCAACACAACAACTTGGCATCGTTTTATTTGAAAAACTTGGATTAAAAACAGGTAAAAAGACAAAAACTGGATACTCTACAAATGAGCAAGTTTTGACTACTCTTTTGGATGAGCATGAGATTATCCCTAAACTTTTAGAGTATCGAGAGATCTATAAACTGCGCTCAACTTATATCGACCCTCTTTTAAAATTGGCAAAAAAAGATAAAAACCACCGTATCTACACCTCTTTTTTACAAACTGGTACTTCTACGGGAAGACTTAGCTCTAAAAACCCAAATTTACAAAACATACCGGTTAGAACCGAACTTGGCAGAGAGATTCGCCAAGGTTTTATAGCAAGTGATGGTTATACTCTCATTGGAATCGACTACTCACAAATTGAGCTTAGACTTCTTGCCCATTTTAGCCAAGATAGTGCATTGACAGATGCATTTAATAACCAAAAAGATATCCACCTAGAGACTGCTATAAAAATATTTGGCAAAGAGGAAGCAAAAGATAAAAGAAATATCGCAAAAAGTATAAACTTTGGTCTGCTTTATGGCATGGGGGCTCGTAAACTCTCTCAAACTATCAATGTAACTCAAAAAGAGGCAAAAGAATATATCGATAGTTATTTTGCCTCTTTTGATACTGTTAAAAGTTATCTTGATCAAATTAAACTACAAGCAAAAGAGAAAGGATATGTAGAAACTCTTTTGGGTAGACGGCGTATCTTTGACTATGAAAGAGCCAATGCATTTGAAAAATCAAGTTTTGAGAGAGAAAGTGTAAATGCACTCTTTCAAGGCTCTGCAGCGGATATAATAAAACTCTCTATGAATAAGATCAATAAAGAGCTAGATAAATCTGAAAGCAAAATGCTTTTGCAAATTCACGATGAGCTTATCTTTGAGGTAAAAGAGGAGTTAGTAGATGAGTTTTCAAAACAAGCCAAGGAAATCATGGAGAATATTTATAAGCTTAGAGTGCCTTTAATCTGTTCTGTAAGTATTTCTAAAAATTGGGGAGGATTAAAATAGATTATTATAAATTTATAATTTTATTCAAATAGCTAAATTTATTTCAAAAATATTCGATAT
>CAYUSV010000008.1:0-23544 GCA_964447385.1 uncultured Campylobacterales bacterium
GCTATTGCATTTAAAGTAGGAATGATAACTAAAATTTTGTTCATCTTAACCTTGCATTTATCTCATCTAAATCTAACTCATCTAGGTTAAAATCATCATCTATATAAAAATCATCCAAAGTTTTTTTGTCACCTGTTTTATAAGCTTGAACTATCTCATTGTAAGCCCAAATACCGCCGATATCTTCGAGTGGTCCTCTACCCTTTGCTTTTATACACTTTGGATAACTCTCATTTTGCTCTTTTTCTAATATATCTTCAAGTTTGATCTCATGCTCCCAGTGATCACCAAAATCATAGATATATGTTATCTTGTCTCCTATCTCTTTTAAATCATTACCTATAGTAAATTTACTCGCATCTTCACCTATATCATCCACAAAACCATCATCAAAATCTAAATCAGTATATCTTCTAGTTTTAGCAACAAACTCAAAAAGATGACTATTTTCCCAATCAAAAACATCTTGGATAATATAGTGAACTCCCATATATGTTATATCATCTTCTATTAAAATTCTTCTCCAAATCGGAGGTTTCGCACCTTTTATACCTATCTTTAGTTGATATATCTTTGTTGTACTACTCTGTCTTGGAAGAGTAGTGTTTATCTCATTGTCTTTTCTAAGTGTTATATAGTTTTTTAAAAACATATCTTTAGAGTTTTGACCAAAATCAACTCCCATATGCCCAATTATACCATCAAAAATAATCCTACCTTTATATGGTAAAAGTAGCATCGACAACATCGTATCTTGCTTGGAGAGATCATAAACTCTATCATATAGATCATATAGATGATATAACTGTTCATCTTTTGCATCATAGATAACTACGCCAACTTGTGTACTCTCATATATCAAAAAATTATCACTATAGAGCCTATACTCTTTCCATATTTCCAATATATCAATATTCTCTTCGCTCACTCTATTTGAATCGATAAAATCATCTACTATCCTATCAAAGTTTGTCATTAAAAAAACTCTAACATCTAAATAATGATTATTTTCAAGTGCGTGTTTTTCTAAAGTATATTTTCCATCTTCATCTTTAAAATATAACTTTTTATGTTTTTGCTCTCTTACATCACAAAGTATTTTGTCTGTAAAATTTATAAGTCTCGACCACAGAGAGTAAAAAGCATCAACTTCAACTCTTGTAAGCGGAAAATGAGTAGCGATAGGCGTATCTAACTCATCAAGTGGATTTATCTTCTGCTCTTGTTTTTTATGCAAGCAGCATTTTTTATACTTTTTGCCACTTCCACACGGACATGGATCGTTTCGCCCTACTTTAATCTCCTCTATCTTCTCTTGTTTGGATCTTGGAGTAAAAGATTTATCATCTTGAATCCTTTGAAACTCATCTTTTCTAAACTCATTTAGTATAGAAACCAAAGATACAACCAAAAGAAAATAACTATCCAATTCACTCTCATCAATCTTCTGCTCTTTTAACATCACAGAGATAGATGTAAGCATCGCAATTTGAAGCGCTATCTCTTTATCTTCAAAGATTTCACTCACATAGTCAACAAAATCGTCAATAGAGTCAAAATTATTTACCATATCTATCTCATAGACTTCAATTGTTTTAAACAAAACCTGATCTATCTTAGTATGTAGTATCTTGTAACTATCTCTTTTTTGACTCTCATCATAAAGAGTTTTAAACACAACACTAAGATTTTTATCAAACTGATTAATATCTTTAACTATCAACATTTCATCGACAAGACCAACTACACTGTTAGTAAAATCATTATATTTTTTCAAAAAAATATTTACATCATCTGAACTCTCAAACATACACTCATTTATAATTTTTTGTATATCTTTTGTATAGCCTACCTCGAATGGATCAATCAAGCCTGTAATCGTGTCAAAAAATATCTCAAAAACACTACTCTTAACACCAGCACTTTTTAATACTTCACTAAACTCTTTTATACTTCTTTTATTTAAATTTTTAATTTGCATGTTGACTCCAGATAGATTATTGTTTAAATGAGATTATTTTAACTAGATTATTATTTAGGATTGTATATATTTCAATAGATTTTTTCTTAAAACTATACATTAAACATGCCCTTTGGATATTCAAAAAAAAGCATCTTAGCACAAGTAGAGTCCAAAAATCTCCAATTTGAGATATCAAACTCAATCGCATATATACCAGCGGTAGGGAGATTATCAATATGTCTGTTGCTTAATTGATTTATAAGATCACTCAATCCAGGATTATGACCTACTAAAATTAGTGAGTTAATAGTAGAATTAACACTCTTTAATATATCCAATATCTCTTCACTTGAAGCCAAATATAGATCTTTTATAAAAAAGAGATCCTCTTCTTTGTATAAAATAGACTCAGCAATAATCATGGCGGTTGTTTTAGCTCTATTTGCAGGTGAAGCAATAATAAGATCGGGTAAAATATTTTTTTGTTTTAAAACAGCTCCCATCACAGGCGCATCTCTTTCGCCTCGCTTATTTAAAGGTCTTTCAAAATCACTTTTAACACCACTGCTCCAACTTGATTTAGCATGTCTAATAATATATAATGTTTTCATTTTTATAGCGCCTTTTGTAAATTTGTTTCCATTCGTGCTATCTCTTGTTCACCCGTTAGTAAAATATCATCATCACAAGCAAGCATTACATCTTCTATCTTATTTGGATACTCTACATGAGAGAGTATATATTTGATCGTATTGATACGAGCTTTTTTCTTATCATCTGAGCGAATTACAGTCCACGGAGCATGTGGTGTGTTTGAAGAGAAAAGCATTGAGTATTTTGCTACCGTATATGCATCCCACATCTCTTGTGCTTTTTCATCAATTGGAGATATTTTATACTGTTTTAGCGGATCATTTCGCCTCTTCTCAAAGCGTCTTTCTTGCTCCTGTTTTGTAACAGAGATATAAAACTTCATCAATATGATACCAGAATTTACCAACATCTTCTCAAATTCAGGAACTTCACGCAAAAACTCTTTGTGCTCACTTGGTGTACAAAATCCCATAACCGGTTCAACACCGGCTCTATTGTACCAAGACCTATCAAACATTACTATCTCACCTGCACTTGGAAGATAGTTTGTATATCTTTGAAAATACCACTGTGTTTTCTCTTTTTCTGAAGGTTTTTCAAGTGCCACGACTCTTGCGCCCCTAGGATTTAGATGCTCAGTAACTCTTTTTATTGTTCCACCTTTTCCAGCGGCATCACGCCCCTCAAAGATCATCAAAACTCTAAGCCCCTGCTCTTTTACATGATTTTGAAATTTCAAAAGCTCAACCTGCAATCTTCTTAACTCATTTTCATACTCTAAAGTCTCTTTTTTAACCCATATTCGCACCCTATTATTTTTCTCATTTTCAGACTCAGACATGCAAAACTCCTTAAATATTAATTAAATTTATTTTACTTTAATTTTATTTAATACTTTATAAATAGTATCTAATTTTTATTTTTTATTTTCTAATTCAATGAATTTATAATACTTATATGGTATAGTTAATTGATATATTTAATTAATGGATGAAAAATGTATAATTATTTAAGTGATAAAACTGCTCTTTATGTTGAAGATGATGAAGTTGTATTAAATAATATCTCAAGACTTTTAAGAAATTATTTCAAAAAAGTCCATACAGCTCCAGATGGACAAAAAGGGTATGATATCTTTGTAAAAGAGGAGATTGATCTACTTTTAGTAGATATTGAATTACCGAGATTAAACGGGATAAATCTTATAAAGCAAATTAGAAAATTAGATCAAGATATACCTGTAGTTATAATTTCTGCATATACTAAAACTGACTATCTTTTAGAATCCGTGGAGTTAAAACTTGATAAATACATAGTAAAACCATTTACCTCTAAAAAGCTTCACACACTTTTGAAAAAACTTGATAATAACTTTAAAGGAGATGGGACTTATGAACTTATAGATGGTGTTTTAGTTAACAAAGAGGAGTGTATATTGACATTTGAGGAACAAACTCATGCTTTAACACCAAAAGAGTTGGAGTTTTTGGAGATACTATCTCTAAAAGGAGTTGTAAACTACAATGAAATAGATGGAATATGGCAAGATGATCCACCATCTCAAGATGCAATTCGCTCTTTTATAAAGACTCTTAGAAAAAAATTACCTCCAAATCTTTTGAAAAATCGACAAAATTTAGGATACTTTGTAGAACGAGTCTCTTAATGAAGTCGCGAGCCATAATAAACCTTAATCTTTCAATAAGAAGATTAACTACTTTAATCGTAATATTTCCACTAATTACACTTATGTTGTATGGTGGTATGTCATATCTATTTTTCTCATACACTCAACATAAAGATATAAGGTTAGAACTCCAAAACTATGAGAAGAATTTAATGGACATAGAGAAAGAGAGACTTATAGGAAAAGTAAATAGTCTTACGCAACTCATCGAATATTACAATACAATCAGTAGTAATAAAATTAAAGATGACGTAAAAACAGTTGTTAATGTTGCTACTGACTTAGCAAATAATATATACAACAGATACAAAAATGTCAAATATGACTACGAGATAAAATCAATTATTCTTAGTGCATTAAAGGAGATACATTTTGAAGATGATATAGGGTACCATTTTTTGTTAGATTCAAGTGGAAATGCACTTATCCACGATGATAAGATGATACAGGGAATTAACATATCAAATATCCAAGACACTTACGGAAAATATATTGTCAAAGAATTTAATAAAGTTCTTAAAAAAGATGGTGAAGGTTTTGTGGATTATTATTGGCATATTGCAAACGAAAGTCGAAAAATCACACACTACAATATAGCATATGTAAAGATGCTTGATTTTTACGGCTGGTATTTTGGGGCTGGTGAGTATCTAAAATTTGCAAATAAATTAACCAAAAAAAATGTCATAAAGTATATCACTTCAAATTCAAAACTTGAGAATGGTTATCTATTTTTATTTGATGCGAACGGCAAGATAATATTTCACCCTGATGACAAAGTTGATATAGATTTTAAAACATTTAAAACAAAAGGTTTTCATACAGATGAAAATCAAATCTACTATGTCGATTATATCCATGAAAGAGATTGGTATCTTGTGGCTACAAGAAGTCTCAAAGATATAAAACAGAGTATAAAAGAGAGAGAAGAAACAAATGAATTAAGACGCAAAAATGACATGAAAACAAACTTCTATCTTCTTGGAATAACACTGTTTTTATCGATACTACTCTCTGTTTTTTTATCAATAGTCATAAGAAAACGGCTAGAAAATTATGAGGGGCAAATAAATCAAAGCAAAGAGAAACTTATCTTTCAATCCAAACAGGCTCTTATAGGTGAACTTTTTAGCATGATTGCACACCAATGGAGACAACCTATAAATAAAATAGCATCTATAATTGCACTTCTTAGGTTTGACTTAGAGAGTAATACTGTTGACAAAAAAGAGATTGACAAAAGTTGTGAAGAGATTGAAAATAGTATAGAGTTTATGTCTGAGACTATTGATGACTTTAGAACTTTTTACAAACCAACTACAAACACACAATTGGTTAATTTAAAAGCATTGATAGGCAGATCTGTTATATTTCTTAAAAGTACAATAGTAAAAAATGATATTAGAGTTGTGAAAGAGTTAGAAGATATAAAATTTGAGTTGTATCGAAATGAGTTTTTACAAGTCATGCTAAATCTTGTAAAAAATGCTGTTGATGCTATAGGTAGCAGAGGAGCAATAATCATAAGACTTTATAAAAATGAGAAGGGAAAAGTTATCATATCTGTTGAAAATAGTGGGAAAAGTATAGATGAGAAACTAATCTCCAAAGTATTTGATCCATATTTTACAACAAAAGAGGATTCAATGGGATTAGGACTATACATGACTAAAATGATTGTTGAAAAACATATGAATGGAACAATCAATGTAAAAGCACTTAAAGACGGAACAATATTTACAATAGAGCTGTAAAAAAATAAAGTTCTTCTTACTTTGACACAACTTTGACACAACTTTATATTAGCATGGGCTAGTTTTTTCACCTAGGAGAAGAGAATGAAGCCCAAACAACTGCCAAAAGTCATTTTAGCTTCGATACTACTTATCACTACAATCCATGCAAAATCACAAACACTCAAAAGGTACAATATAAAATCAGGAGTTATCAAATACAACATAACTGCTAATGGTATGATGATGGGAATAGAAACAAAAATCAGAGGAGAAAAATCACTATACTTTGATAATTATGGTTCACAATCCCTAGAAGAAATACGCCAAATTATTATTCAACAAGATAGTATATTACAAAAAAGAAAAACACATAGTCTAAAAAAGATAGATAATGCCACAATATATAGTGTTGATTTTAAACAAAAAAAGATTATCAAGACTACTGACACAATTAGCAAAAAATATTTAGATTTAGGAGAAAATTTAAATAATAATAGCTATGAACACTTAATAGAGTTAGGTGGTAAAAAGATAGGTATAGATAAAGTCTTGGGCTATAAATGTGAAATTTGGAATATTATGGGCACAAGTCAGTGTCTATATCAAAACCAAATCCCCCTATGGATAGAAGCAGATATAATGGGAGTTATACATAAAAGTATTGCCACTAAAATAGAGTTTGATATAAATATCTCTAGTGACAAACTACAACTACCCAAGTATCCTATTGAAACACTATCTGACTAGTAGCCTGAATAAACTATGCTACGAAATTTGGAATTCTGATCATTTGACCCGGATAAATTTTATCTGCGTCTTTAATAACTTCTCTGTTTGCTTCAACGATTTCAGGATATCTTGAACCATCTTTATAATATATATCAGCAACTCTCCAAAGAGTATCACCTTTTTGTATTTCATAATAAAGATCATGAAGCTCTATAGAGTCATCATCAACCGTAAGATCTTCAAAGTTAACCTTTGAAATACCCTCAATATTGCCAGCTATTAGTGCGGCTTTTGCTCTATCTTCAGCATTCTTTGCATTTCCCTTGATAGTAACTGTGTCACCATCAACAACTACATCAAGATTTTCAATTGGCATAGTGTCACTATTTGAAATTATCTCATTTTTAACACTCTCATTGTCATCACCACGACCAAGCAGTTTTTTTCCTGCATCTTTTACGAAATCAAAAAATCCCATAAATTCTCCTTTATAATTAAGTATGCAATTATATATTGTTATACTAAAAGTAAAATTATTTTTTTGGTCTAAATACTTTTATAATCTCTTCATTACATTCAAGGTAAGAACCACCAATAAGATCGATACAATATGGAACCGCAGGAAATACAGCATCAAGACATTCTCTGATAGATTTTGGTTTACCTGGAAGGTTTATAATAAGACTTTTACTCCTTATACCGGCACTTTGACGAGATAGTATGGCTGTTGGTACATACTTTAAGCTCTCCACTCTCATAAGCTCTCCAAAGCCTGGCAACATCTTGTCACAAACCGTTGTTGTAGCTTCAGGTGTTACATCTCTAGGAGCTGGACCTGTACCTCCTGTGGTTACTATCAAAGAGCATCCAAACTCTTCAAGCTCAATAAGCATATTTTCAATTGTCTTTTGGTCATCTTCAATACATCTATACTCAAACAGCAACTCATTTTTAAGATACTCTTTTAAAGTATCTATGATAGCTTTTCCTGATATATCTTCATATACTCCTCTGCTCGCACGATCAGATGCTGTAATAATTCCTATCTTAACTTTTTCCATGTAATGTATGCCCTACCCCTTTTATAAAATAAACTGTTGCAAAATTTTTAAAAAAATTATACGCCTCTTTTGAATTGATAATTTTATCTCTCTCACCAAGATAAACCTTGATACAAACACCTCTGTTTATTAACCCATTTAATTTCTCTGTATCCCAATTAAAATTTAAAAGCTTATGAAGCAAATTGATATCACTATATTTAAAAAATAGACTCATATCGTAGTTTGATGGATATGCAATATTTTTTAAAAATTGCTCTTGGTACGATTTTGGATCTTTTTTGTATGAGATACTTTGAAGTCGTTTAAATTTCTCATCTTTGTTTTGAAAAAATGCCGGAGAAAAGAGCTCAAGCGTATCAACTCTTTTCTTCGTGTTTAAAACATACTCAAATGCTTCTATCGCACCCAAGCTAAATCCGCTCACACTGAAGTCAGACTCTTTTGTATAATCTTTAAAAATAGACTCTTCACCAAAAAGTGAAAACCCACTAAAGAAATTCACCGACTACTCTTTTAAGCTCATCGCGACTCACGCTCTCATTTTCAAGAAGCAAACTCTCTAACTTTTTAACAGCTTTTTTAGTACGTGCTAAAAACTGCTCAACATCTTCTATCGCCTCATCAATGAGACTTGCACTATCGATTTGAGAGGGTAAAATCCCATCACCCATACCATAAAGTCCAACCATCTCATCTGCAATCATTTTAGCTTTTTTTAGATCTAGTGCCGCATTTGTATATGTTTCATTATAAAATAGTTCACTTGCTACAAAACCAGATAGATAGACTTTTAACTTTGAGAGCATCTGAGTTTTTGACTCAATCTCTTTTTCTACATCTTTTATAAAACCATTTATCATAGTAACTTTATCAAAATCAACCTCATACCAATAAGCACTCAAAGCCTTGGCAGCTTGATAAGTTGCTTGTATCTTTTTCTCTTCATCTGAGTAACTCAAAATTTTTCGTTTCCCTAAAAGTACTTTATCTTTTACCTCTTCAAAATCACGACTCTCTATCTCTTTGGCATCTCTTTTTAGAGCATTTAATCCAGCTTCATTTACTAAAGTTGAGAGAGCTGCTCCTGAAAAACCTACCGTCATTTTAGCAATCTCTTTGCTTTTTACATTGTGAGGTTTATTTTGAAGATAAACATTTATTATCTCTTCTCTCTCTTTGATATCTGGAAGAGAAATAAAAACTCTTCTATCAAATCTACCCGAACGAAGCAGAGCTTCATCTAGCATCTCTATCTTATTTGTAGCAGCAATGACAATGATATTGTAACTATCTTCAAATCCATCCATCTCTGTTAAAAGTTGATTTAGGGTCGCCTCTCTCTCATCATTTCTCCCCCCTCCTCTAGCTTTTCCAACAGCATCTATCTCATCTATAAATATAATTGACGGTGTATATTTCTTGGCATTTTCAAAAAGCTCTCTCACTCTTTTAGCTCCCATGCCAACATAAATCTGCACAAATGAAGCACCACTATGGTAAAAAAATGGCACATCAGCTTCACCAGCAACAGCTTTTGCAATCAAAGTCTTACCAACTCCAGGAGGTCCTACAAGAAGCACACCTTTTGGTAATTTTATACCAAAGTCAAGATATTTGTTTGGATTTTTAAGATAATCAACAATTTCTGTCAACTCCTGTTTAACATCATCGATACCGGCTACATCTGCAAATGTTACTGTTGACTTTGAAGGTTCAATTTTACGAGAAAAGGAGAGATATTCAAGCTCAGGTGATGCTCTTGATGGTTTATTTTGCTCTTTTTTAGATTGATCTCTTGTGCGCTTACCAAATGCAAATGCCATCATGATAGTAAAAATAAGCAGTAAAAAAGCAAACACCAAACCACTATAATCACTACTCTGTTTTACCTGTACTGGAACTTTTGCTAAAAGCTCTTGGATATTTATACCATCTTTGATAATGGAATAGCTATCCTCATCCGTATATAAAATAACTTCATAATCTTTTATTTGTGCTTTTGTAAAAAGATCATTTTTTAAAAAGTTATTGTAAGTTTGCAGATCAATAATCTTTACAGAAGAGTTAAGATAAGCAATACTAGAGAGTATAACCAGCACAAAAAATGTAGCTATTAGTATAAGTAACTTTTTGTTAGACCAAAGATGCATAGGTAGCCTCCTTTTTCACTTCATAACTAGATAAATTTACCCACTCTTTTTGTAGATCTGTTTTAGTATCTATAAAAATTTTATTATAATACTGATCATATCCAGCTTGATAACCGTCTTTTCTCTCCTCTATCAATACCAATAAGTCATTTTTTCTATTTTTACGAAAGATAAAATTGTTCTCATATACAACCCTATTCAATACTTTGAGCCTTTTTTTAGCTATATCTTTGCTAACTCTATTTTGAAGCGTAGATGAGTTGGTACCACTTCTATCACTATAACTAAAAGCATGTAGATGAGTAATTGGGAATTTTTTAAAATTCTCTAGCGCATTTTGCCAAATCTCTTCAGACTCTCCTGGATGTCCTACGATAAAATCAGTACCCAAAGCGTACCCTTTTTCATAAATTGTCTCAAAAAGCTCAATATCTTTTTTAAGTCTATTTTTACGACGCATTAAACGAAGCATCTCATCATCTGTATGTTGAAGTGCAATATGCAAATGTTTTTCTATCCAACCTTCACTAAGAATCTCTTTGAATTCATCATCAATTTGTAGAGGCTCTAGCGATCCAAGTCTCACTCTTTTGACCCCTTTTATCTGAGATATTTTTTTCAAAAGTTTAGCAATTGTACTACTTTTATCCCTACCGTAACTACCTATATTTGTGCCAGTTAGTACAAACTCTCCAAATCCATTATCAGCAAGTGTCTTAATCTGCTGTATTATTTTTGTCTCATCTTGACTTCTTGCACCACCTCTAACTGAAGGTATAATACAGTAAGAACAACTAAAGTCACAACCCTCTTGAATTTTTATAAAAGCTTTAGTTTTTGAGCTAAAATCTTCTACAATTGTCTCATCAATACTTGTCAAATCTCCTATCTCAAAAAATGGTTCAGCACTCTTTAAAAGTCTGTTAATATCCACTTTTTTGGAGTGTCCAAAAACACCAAAAACTTTGTTTTGATCATATAACTCTTCACCTTTACTAAATGCCCCACATCCGGCTATAATCACTTTTTTCTCTCTACGCCTTAACGAGCTTATATAACTTCTAACACTCGTATCAGCAGAGTTTGTAACCGTACATGAGTTTACAACTACCATATCAGCCTCATCTTCACTGCTAGCTACTATAAAATCTTTAAGATTTTGTACCATAATTTGTGTATCGTATATATTTGTTCGGCAACCAAATGTCTTAAAGAATACTCTCTTCAATATCCCCCCTTGGCGGTAAATTTTGATCCTTTTTAATATTCACAATTTGTGTAGGGTATGCTATTTTTATATCATCCTCTTCATTGATAGCATCTATAATATTGCTAAAGATATTACTTCTTAGCGTCAAAGTTGCATAAGAGTTTGTCATATACCAACAAGATATTTTGATACCATTTTCCTCCATAAAAGTATAAATTCTAGGCTCTACATTGATGTTTTTAAGACTATATTGACTTCTTAGCATGTTGAGTTGCTTTCTTGATATATCTGTATAACCTTTTGAATACTTTTTAACAATCTCTTTTACAAGATGTGTAGCTTTTTTATAGTTTGAATCATAAGTAATCGTAAAATCTACACCATCCCAAACTGTCTTAATTTTACCATGTGTATAATTTGCCAAAAGTTCAGTAAAAATAAAGTTGTTTGGCACAAAAATAATTCTTCCTGCTCTTCTATTTACATCATAAGTTGTTAGCGTTACATCTTCTAAGATAGTCATTCTCAAAATTGATATATCAACAATATCACCAACATACTCTAACCCATTTTTCATCACTCGAATTCTATCACCAACATGAAAGCTTCCACCAAAAACAATTACTATCCACCCAAGAAAACTCATAAAAAAGTCTTTCATAGCAAATGCAAGACCAGCAGATACAAATCCAAGTACAGTGACTATATATGCTACATTTTCTAAAAAGAAAAATAGAAGAACAATAAGCACAAGCAAAAAGTTGGTAAAGTTTATCCCCTTATTTGCCATATAGTATCTCTCATTATCAGAGATTGTCTTTTTTGCCAAATATTTAAACAAAAAAGAGAATAGAAAAATCACTAAAATAACAATAGAGAGATTAAAAAGTCTTTTCATCTGCGCTTTTATAGCGGCGGTTGTTTTTAGGATATTTTCATCAATTTTTTTGGCATAAAGTTTATAAGTATTTGATGCAATATCTAATGATGACATTATCTCATCTAACTCTGATTCCAATTTTTGAATACGGTCAATATTATAATCACCGCCAATAATTTGATTTAATCTTTTAGCGTGTTGTTGCTCTATCTCTAGCTTTTTTATAAGCTCTTTTAACTCCAAAAGATTATTATTAAAAATCTCTTTTTTATTTCGCATCAACTTAAGATATGTAAAACCAGTAAATACACTAAATGGATTTTCAATCACAGGTATCGACTCTAAATCCTGTGGTTTTGTAAGATTTTCAAAAGGTGGTGCTTTAAAATCACTAAGAAGATCAAGTTGATTTTGCAACGCCTTATCCTCTCTCGTTAACTCAATAGATTTACCTTTATCCATTTTGGGATCAAGCTTTTTCATCTTCTCTTGAACTTCAATAAGATTATTCTCTATGTCCATATAAATTTGGTGATTATTATACTTTGTATACCATATATCTTTTTTCAAATTTTGATCAATTCTAAAAATATTTGTGTTAATACGATCTATCTCTTCTTTAATTTTTTGAGCTTCTATACGCTCACTCGGTGTTAATTTTCTATGAATTTGACTGCTTTGGTTATGTTCACTTAAGCTATTATTTGTCATATTGATATCAGCTCTAAGATCAAAAACAGTTAAAAAGATAAGTATATATAAAAGTACAATTTTCAAGGTGCATACTCTTTTAATATTTTAATTACTATCTCCTTAGAGAGATCATCAACAATGAGATGACTACCCAATCCTGATGCTAAGATAAATTTTATTTTTGTATCATCAGCTTTTTTATCTAAGAAAAAATGTTCATAAAATAATTCCACATTTTCTATCTCAAATTTAGTTGGCAGAGAATAACGCTCTAGTAAAGCTCTGATTTTATCTGCTTCTTCTTGTTTTAGATAACCCAATCTCACACTAAGAAGATTTGCCATACAAATACCAATAGAGACAGCTTCACCGTGAAGATATTTTGAATAATTTGTCAAATTTTCAATCACATGTGCAAATGTATGACCATAATTTAAAACAGCCCTTAACCCTCTCTCTTTTTCATCTAATGCTACAACATTTGCTTTAGTTTGTACACTTTTTTTAATAGCTAATTTTAAATCCTCTTTTTTATAAAGATCCACACTCTCTAACCATTGGAAAAAATCTTTATCAAATGTAACCGCCATTTTTACAATCTCAGCAACACCTGCACCAAACTCTCTGTCTGGCAAGGTATCTAAAAAATCACTCTGTATATATACTGCTTTTGGTTGATAAAAAGCACCTATTAAATTTTTGCCAAATTTATTGTTTATACCTGTTTTTCCACCAACACTTGCATCAACTTGTGAAAGAAGTGTTGTTGGAATTTGTACAAAATCTATCCCTCTTTGGTAGATAGAAGCACAAAATCCCGTCAAATCACCTACAACACCCCCACCAAAAGCTATAAGAGTAGAAGATCTGTTAAATTTATGATTAAAAAGATTTTCTAAAACCATATCAACACTATCTCTATTCTTATACTCTTCACCATCTGGTATAGTAATCACAAAAAGCTCATCAGCACTAATTTTTCCTAAAAGTGTTTTAAGATGAAGTCCACAAACTTTTGGGTTTGTAATAACAGCAACTTTACCGCAGAGCTTTAAATCATCAAATTCATCAATAAGTACTTGGTAGTTTTTACCATTTTTTGTTTCAAAATTGATGTCAACTTTCATACATTACCCTAAACTTAAATTTTTAATTTGGTATTAAATCATTATAGTTAAAAACTGTTTAGAGTATTATCACTCAAGTTAGAGATAGTAATCTAATCTAATCTTAGTCACAACATTTTTTAACCTAAATTGAACATAGTTCCATAAGTAATAGGGCAAACTTTTGTAGAACTAAATCCAAAGCGTTTTATCATTTTGAAAAACAAATCACTCTCTATCGTGAGTCTTTTCTACAACTTTTGCTAGCTGCTCTTCAGCTTTTTCATCTATATGTATACTATCTGTGGTTACAACTCCAGCTTCTGGGTCATTGTATATGGTAGTATCAAGTTTTCCTTCACTTTTAGCAACTATCACAGAAACCGTAGCATCACCTGAAACATTAACAGCCGTTCGAATCATATCTAACAACCTATCAACACCTAAAATAAGACCAATTCCCTCTATCGGAAGCCCAACTTGTGTAAATACCATCGAAAGCATGATAAGCCCAACACCAGGAACCCCTGCTGTACCAATTGATGCAAGAACACTCATCAAAATCACGGTTAAATAGCCTGAAATTCCTAACTCTACACCATAAGCATTGGCTATAAAAACTGTAGCAACACCTTGCATGATTGCTGTTCCATCCATGTTGATTGTCGCACCAAAGGGTACAGTAAAAGAACCTATAGAGTTTTTAACACCCAATCTATCTGTTACAGCTCTTAGAGTTATTGGGATTGTAGCGTTTGAGCTAGATGTACTAAAGGCAAATATCTGAACACTTCTCATCTTTTTTAAAAACAGCCCTATATTTAAGCCTGTAAAGATTTTGAGGATTCCCATCAAAGTTCCATATAAATGTAACAAAAGTGCAGTAATAAGCACGATAACATACCCTGCTAAATTTACCAAAAGATCTAAACCTAAATTTGAAATCGCTTTAGCAATCAGGGCAAACACAGCATATGGAGCTACTGCCATGATGATATTTACCATCTTCATCATCACTTCATTCATGATTTCAACACCACGAACAATTGGCTCAGCTTTTCTTCCTACCATCAAGATAGATATACCAAGTAAAATAGAGAAAAAGATGATTTGAAGCATCTTACCCTCGCTCATAGAACCTATTATATTTGAAGGAATTATATCGATAAGTACAGAGCTAAGCGGTGGTGCCTCTTGTGCTGTAAATATAGCATCGGAGGTTAGATTTGCCCCCTCGCCTACACCACTAGCAACTGCAATAGAAATTGCTAAAGTTATAGCAATAGCAGTAGTCAATATGTAAAGCGCAAATGATTTTGCTCCAACTTTACCCAAAGCGTTAATATCACCAATACCTAAAACACCCGTAATGAGTGAAAATATCACAAGAGGAACTACAAGCATTTTAAGTGCTTGTATAAACATAGTACCAACGACATGAAACAAGCCACCTACAACATAATCCCCAACAAAACTACCTTCACTATTTAAACCGGCATAATTTATTCCAAGCCCGATCAAAATACCAAGCACCATTCCTAACACCACTTTTGTGGTGAGCGTCATCTTTTTCTCTTGCATAATTTTCTCCTAAACGGTTATGATAATGGATTTGATGTAAAAATCACGATATTTCTGATACAATATGTCAAAATTTTTAAACAATGGGAAAATTTAATGGCTCTTTTTGTAACAGGACATAAGATTCCTGACTCTGACTCGATATGTTCAGCCATAGCTGTAGCATATCTTAAAAACCAGCTTGGCATTGAAGCTGTAGCTTGTAAACAAGGTGATATCAACCCAGAAACTAAGTATATTTTAGAAAAGTTTGGTTTTGAGGAGCCAATAACCAAGACCTCATATATTAACGAAGATACATTTATAACTGATACCACAGATCTTCTGCTCTGTCCTGATGATATATTGGATGCAAATGTTGTAGGAGTGGTAGATCATCACAAACTTGGAGATTTGACTACTTCATCTCCACTTGAAGCTTGGATAAGGGCTGTTGGGTGTTCAAATACAATTGTGAAAGATATGTTTGAGTATTATGATGTTGTTATACCAAAAGATATAGCAGCTATCATGATGTGCGCGATACTTAGCGATACGGTTATATTTAAATCACCAACTTGTACAAAAGAAGATACAAAAGCTGTCAAAGAGTTAGCACAAATTGCAGGCATACAAAACCCAAAAGAGATCGGCATGGAGATGTTTAGAGTAAAATCAAAAATCAAAGGCACTCCAATAAGAGAGCTTGTTCTAAGAGATTTTAAAGACTTTAACATGAGTGGTACAAAGATAGGTATAGGACAGTTAGAGGTGGTAGATCTCTCTATATTTGATGATATAAAAGATGATCTTTTAAAAGATCTCAAAGATTTAAAAACTGAAGGCAACAGAGATAGTGTATTGTTACTTTTAACAGATATCATCCAAGAAGGATCAGAGCTTTTAATAGCAAGCGAAGATAGCGACAAAATCAAAAAAGCACTAAACGCAAATGAGGATAATCATAAAATATGGCTTGAGGGTGTACTTAGCCGTAAAAAACAGATTGTTCCCTTTTTAGAGAAAGCGTTTAAATAAAGGTATTTATGAAATTACTTTTTATATGTGATAAAATCGATTCAACTCTAAAGAGTAGAGTTGATCAATTAGCAGACAAAGATATAGAAGTTCATGTTTTGGAATTGCCTAGCTTGGCACTTTATAAAAATTGGGAAAAAGAGGTACTAGAGCCAAAAACTCCTATAGACTTTTTAAATATTGGCAGAAGATTTCAAAAATTTTCCAAAACTTTACAATACAAGAAATTATTTGACTCTTTAGATGATTATGAGGGTGTTAATATATATAAATCAACTACTATATCTGCACCTCACATCGACAGTATCAAAAAAATTGCAAAAAGTTATTTTATAACCATAAACGACGAACAGATTGAAAAAAATAGACAAATTGTAAAAACATTTGACAACTCTTGCTGTATACTTTTTAATAATTCAAGCGACTTAACAAAATTTGAGAAAGATTTTGGATACGATGAAAAGACTCTCATCGCAAGAGATGGAGTTACTCTTATGAGTGTCATAGACAATCTCAAAAATGAAAAAGTAGAAAAATTTAAAAACTATTTAAACCTAGATAGTCATAAATCTGTAACATACTGTTATCTTGGAAAGAGCTTAGATATGCAGTTTGCTTTTATTGATGATCTTTTAAAGCTCCCTGCTTCTTTGTTAAGAGAAAATACATTTATCTTTGACCCTTCAGACTCCTCATTGGTAGATAAAGAGAGGCTCATTGAATACCTAAATGATAAAAAGTTTGACTTCCTTCTACCAGATTCACAACTTACAGATGAGCAAAAAGCGGTACTTTTAGCTATTTCAAAAAACAGTATTATCTTGCCAAACCCAAAAAACTCCAATACTCTATACTCATCTTTGTACATCAAAAACCATCTCTATTTTTATGGTAACATACCAGATGAAGAGTTTTATAAAGAACACAATATTTTCATAGATAGTTATGAAAACTTTGAAAATAGCTTAACTTTTAACCAAGACAGCAAACAGTTGATGGCTGAGCTTTTAAATACAAATAAAGAAGCTATAAAAAAACTATTTCATCCTGAAGTTAATACCCAAAACTATTTGGAAATTTTAAAAATTTTATGATTATCGATACACATGTGCATCTTGATGATGTAAGATACCAAAAAGATTTAGATAACGTAATAAAAAGAGCTTTCAAAAACGGTGTAAAAGGTGCAATCATACCCGGAGCTGACCCAAAAGATTTACCAAAAGCCGTAAAAATTTGCGAGAGTTATGAAAACATCTACTTTAGCATAGGAGTACATCCATATCATGCAAAAGAGTTTGATATAGAGTATCTTAAGAGTTTTGCAACTCACCCAAAATGTATCGCCGTTGGAGAGTGCGGATTAGACTATTATAGACTTCCTGATGACAAGGATGAAAAACAAAAAGAGAAGCAACTGCAAAAAGAGGTTTTCATCTCCCATATAAACTTAGCAAAAGAGCTTAAAAAACCACTAATCATTCACATAAGAGATGCTTCATCTGATAGCAAAGAGTTACTTGTAAAATACCAGGCAAAAAGTGTTGGTGGTGTGCTTCATTGTTACAACGCAAGTGATATATTACTCTCACTTGATAGAGATGGTTTTTACTTTGGTATAGGTGGTGTAATTACTTTTAAAAATGCAAAAAAAATAGTTGAAATTTTACCTAAAATCCCTCTTGATAAAATTTTACTTGAAACTGACGGTCCCTATCTAACTCCACATCCTCATCGTGGAGAGAGAAATGAGCCGGCATATACAACTTTTGTATTAGAAAAAATTTCACAACTTTTAGATATACAAAAAGACAGACTAGAAGATATAATAGATAAAAATACAAAATCTCTATTTAAAGAGTTTAGATGAAAAAAATTATATTTATCTATTTTTTAATTATGCAGATTTTTTTAGTCTACTCTTATGCAAATAAACACTCTTTACAACTCAACAAACTTGATGAAATTAGGATTTTAAACTCTCTTGATATCGATAACTCTTTTATACATGATGAAAAATATATAAAGATGAAAAACAACATCAATGAACTAAAAACCATATATTTTCTAAAGGCACTTAAAAAAGGAAGTATCTTTATGCCAAACCTCCACGAACTACTTGGAGAAGCTGAAGTTCCCGATACTTTTCTCTACATGGCGATGGTTGAGTCAAAATTTTTAGCAGATGTCAAATCCCATAAAAATGCAGCAGGTCTATGGCAACTTATGCCAGCAACTGCAAAAAAATTTGAACTTGAGATAAATTCAAATATTGATGAACGATTAGACCCTATAAAATCGACAAAAGTTGCAATTAAGTATCTACAATACCTCCACAACAGGTTTGGAAAGTGGTACCTTGCAGCTTTGGCTTATAACTGTGGTGAGACAAAATTAGCAAAAGTGTTAAGAAAAGTTAAAACAGATGATCTATCAGTTTTGATAAGTGATAAAGAAAAACATTTACCAGCAGAGACAAGAGATTATATGCGACGTATCATAATAGCAGCACTTTTAGCATATGATGATGAAATTATCGTCAAAAACAATGCAGATCATCTTTTTGGAAATTGTACAAACTCAAAATTAATTGAAGTCTTTTTTGATGGAGGAGTGAGGTTGAATGAGATTGCAAAAAGAGCTGGCATCTCTACAAAAAAGATAAAAACATGTAATCCACACCTACTTCAATCAAAATTACCACCAAATAAAAAGACATATCATGTATACCTCCCTCAAGAATATGTCAATAATCTTGAAGAGAATGATCTAAAAATTACAATAGGTCGTTTTACTTATACTGTAAAAAATGGAGATACACTCTTCATAATTAGTAAAAAATCGAACAACAAAATGTCATCTATAAAAAGATTAAATCCAAATCTAAAAGAGACTCTACAAATTGGACAAAAGATAGTACTAGTAGGTGAAAAATTTTGAAATCTTTTTTTAAATATGTACTTTTCTTATCTCTATTCATAGCTTTTACAGGTTGTATTTTTACACCTCCACAAACATTCAAGGAGAGTTATCAAAAACAGATCATACCAAGTGATCCAATTGCAACAGAACCTATGTACAGAGCTACAATGAAACCCTATACCGTTATGGGCAAAAAATACCATCCAACTGTTGTAAAACTTCACGATACATTTAGAGGTGTTGCTAGTTGGTATGGAGATGATTTTCACAACAAACAGACTTCAAATGGCGAGTATTATAACATGTATGACTCAACTGCTGCTCATAAAACTTTGCCGATCAATACCATAGTCAAAGTTACAAATCTTAGCAATAATTTAACAACAACAGTACGCATAAATGATAGAGGACCATTTGTAGATAATCGTATAATTGATCTATCTTACAAAGCTGCAAAAGATATAGATATGATCAAACACGGAACTACTTTAGTAAAACTTGAGATAATGCATTTTGATGATGCTGCAAACAAATACATGCATAAAAAACATCAAACACAAGAACCTAAAAAACAATATAATGCAAAAGAGGAACAACAGATCATAACAGGTGGTGAATACATTATCCAAATCGCCTCACTTAGTTTTAAAGATAAGGCTTTAAGACTTAAGCAAACATGTTATAATGCAAACGACAGATATAATGTTTTGATACAAGAGAAAAGTTATAACAATCAAACAATATACAAAGTAATGCTTACTGGATTTAAAAGTGTCCAAGAGGCAAAGGACTTTATAAAACAAGCACAATATAAAGATGCGTTTATAGTGAGGAGATAGATACATATGACTGAAATAAAGAGAAAAACAAAAGAGACAGATATCAAAGCAAAACTAAATCTTTATGGAAATGGTAAAAGTCAAATAGAGACAAAAATCGGTTTTTTTGACCATATGCTTGAGTCATTTTCTAAACACTCTCTTGTTGATTTGGAACTTGTCTGTGAGGGTGATATACATGTTGATTCTCACCATAGCGTAGAAGATGTAGGAATTGTTATAGGTGAAGCGCTTAAAAAAGAGATATTTCCAATTGAAAATATAGAGAGATTCGGTGAAGCTACTGTTGTTATGGATGAAGCAAGCGTAAATACCGCACTAGATCTTAGCAATAGACCTTTTTTGCTATTTGATGTAGAGCTTGATGGTAAAGTCGGCGAATTTGACACAGAACTTGTTGAAGAGTTTTTTAGAGCCATCTGTTTTAATGGTGGCATTACCGCACATATAGTATTAAAACGAGGTAAAAATAGACATCATATCATTGAAGCTGCGTTTAAATCATTTGCAGTAGCATTGAGACGAGCTACCGCTAAAAATGAAAGAGCCGGAGTTCCTAGCACTAAAGGTATTTTATGATTGAACTCTTAGTCCTTGATGTTGATGGATGTCTAACAAATGGAGCTATTACATATACAGAAAGTGGCGATGAGATAAAATCTTTTAATGTAAAAGATGGTTTAGCCATTACTACTTGGATCTCTTTGGGTAAAAAAGTAGCCATAATAACCGGCAGAAAATCAAAAATCGTCACAAAACGGGCAACTGAGTTAAAAATCACGCATATTTACCAAGGTGTTCGTTATAAAAAAGAGAAACTTGATGAGATCCTAAAGCTTGAAAAGTTAACTTATGACCAAGTTGCTATCATCGGTGATGATTTAAATGACTACAATATGCTAAAATCAGCAACTCTTTCATTTACGCCAAATGACGGTGTTTTAAAAATAAAAGAGATGGTAGATGTCATACTTGATACCAAAGGCGGAGAGGGAGCGGTTAGAGAGATGATAGAGATTATCATCTTAAAAGAGAACTTACAAGAGAGGTTTTTAAAAGAGTGGCTTTAAAGATTTTTGCAATAGCTATAATTCTGTTTTTAGCTGAAATTGTCTTTTTAACAACAAAAGATTTTAAAGATAACAACTACAAAAAGAGTGATATTGACTTTACCGATATAGCATTTGAAGATATAAATGGATATCAAATTACAAAAGATGGAGTAACAGCCAAGATAGAAGCTTCAAAACTTTTAAAATATAGTGATTATGCCATCGTAATAGATGTTAAAACAGAATTTTTACACCAAGATATGAAAAATAAAATCAGCTCAAATGAAGCTATTTTAAAAAATGACACGATAGAACTTTTTACCGATGTACATTATGAGAACAATGAATCAACGCAGATTTTTAGTCAAAATTTACTATACAACACAAAAACAGAGATTCTTTTTTCAAAAACGCCCTTTACACTCACTTCAAATCAAGGTATAGTAGAGGGAGACAATTTTATCTATGATCAAAAAAATGGTACGATTAAAGCTGAAAAAATTAGATATAAAAGTAGAGAGTTATGAAAAAGATCTTACTATTACTTCTTATTGGATTATCCATTAACGCGTCACAACAAGTTGAAGTTAATGCTGATAGTTTTGAAGCTGATGAGATAAAGAAAGTATCATATTTCAGAGGAAATGTACATATAAAAAAAGGGAGTGATGAGATAAACTCAGATAGACTCAAAATCACTTTTAATCAAAAAAATAGACCTATTGAGTATGAAGCAACTGGAAATGTTACATTTAAAATTAAAACTGAAGATCAACACTTTGAGGGTTCATCTAAACAGATTATTTATCAGCCACAAAAGAAAATATATAGAGCAACGGGAGATGTAGTTATGATTGAAACTACCAAAAATAGAACTTTAAAAGGTGAAAGTATAACTATCAATAGAGTCACCGGAAAATCAAAAATAAGCGGTAGCAAAAACAAGCCTGTTAAATTCATTTTTACGGTAGATGAATAAGATGGCACGCATCATAAATGCTAGTTTTGTCATCTCAGCACCATCAATCAAACTAGCACTTCCAGCTGATATGAGTGAAATTGCCGTCATGGGACGAAGCAATGTAGGCAAAAGTAGTTTTATAAATTCATTAACAAATAGAAAAAATTTAGCAAAAAGTTCTCAGACACCTGGAAAAACAAGATTGATTAACTTTTTTGATATAGAGTTTGTATGTAAAGATGAACGAATGATGGCACGACTTGTCGATCTGCCTGGTTTTGGATATGCAAAAGTATCTAAAAGTGAAAAAAAACAGTGGCAAAAAAGTTTGACTGAATTTATTACAAACAGAAGCTCAATTCGTCTTTTTATACACCTTTTAGATGCAAGACATGTAAATATGCCAATAGATAAAGATGTAAGAGAGTATCTACAAAGTATCAAACGAGGAGATCAAGAGATTCTTGAAATTTTTACAAAATCTGATAAATTAAACCAAAAAGAGTTAGGAGCTTTAAAAAGAGATTTTCCAGGAGCTCTTATCGTCTCAAATCTTAAAAAAAGAGGTATAGACAAAGCAACAAACCAGATCTTTGAACTACTCTTTTTTAAAAAGTGTGATTGATGGATATTGTATACTCTAAAGCAAAATTGAGTGATATCTCTTCTATGCAAGAGCTTGTACTCCCAGAGGTAAAATCTGGAAAAATTCTCTTTAGATCAGATGATGAGATTGCTACCAACATAAGATCATATACTATAGCAAAACTCAAAAATACCCTTGTAGGTTTTGGAGCTTTACATATACATACAAATGATCTTGCAGAGGTTCGAAGTCTAATTGTAAGTGAAAATACAAGAGGAGAGGGAATCGGTCAAGAGATTGTTAAAAAAACCCTTATTGAAGCAAAATTACTTGGCGTAAAAAAAGTTTTCACACTCACCTATGAGAGAAGATTTTTTGAAAAACTATCATTTTTAGAAATTCCAAAAGAGTCACTACCAGAGCACAAAATTTGGGCTGATTGTGTCAAATGTAAACATTTTCCGATATGCGACGAAATAGCTTTAATTATAAAGTTGTAAATCCAACTTATATCATCTTCGTTTTAGCGATGATATATGGACTGTTTTCAACTACATCTTATTATCTAACTCCACTAATAGGGCTAAGTTTTTATTATCTTGTTGAACATTTTCATGAAAAAGAGAACTGGCTTGAAAATGTTTTGATTTTTGTCTACATTACATTTATAGAGATAAATAATGGTTTTTTTCTCTTCTCATTTTTACTCTTTTTTCTACTTTTTTATAAAATAGCTCTAAAAATGATAAAAGAGTTAGTAGTCTGTAAATGGTG
>CAYUSV010000008.1:23644-34917 GCA_964447385.1 uncultured Campylobacterales bacterium
TTTTTTATAAAATAGCTCTAAAAATGATAAAAGAGTTAGTAGTCTGTAAATGGTGTCAGCCAATACTTTTTATAACATTTGGATATATAGGATATTATCTCTTTAATTTACTGCTTTGTAATATTTTTAATTTAGATATACCTGCAATTGGTTGGGGTTACCTTATATTTATATTAACTGATACACTTTTGGCATTTACACTATTATGAATAATCGTGTAAAATTCATAATACTTATCTTTGTAATATTTTGGATAGTATTACTATCAAGACTCTATTATCTTAGCATCAAATCAAATACTTATTACCAAGAATTAGCCAAACGAAATATTATAAACAGTGAATATTTAACCCCAAATAGAGGAGAGATAAGAGATGCAAATGGTTCTATAATCGCGATGAACAAGTTAGGATTTAGTATCTCTTTAAAACCACATCTTAGCAAAAAATCAAAAAAAATAGAACTCTTAAAAAATATTTCAATTATAAATTATAACTTTCAAAACTTTGACGAAAATAAGCTACTAGCCAAATATATAAAAGAAGATACTCCATACAACCATAAACCGATACAAATTATAGATTTTATACCATATAAAGAGATGATAAAAAAGTTTGTTATCTTTTCACAATATGAGAACATATCTATCAAACCCGTTTCCAAAAGATTTTATCCCTACAATGATATAGCCTCTCATGTCATAGGTTATGTCTCAAAAGCAAATCAAAAAGAGATTGAAGATAATCAAGTAGCAAAATATTTAGGCATAGTTGGTAAAAGTGGTATCGAAAAACAGTATAACAACCTTTTAGGTGGTACAATGGGTAAAAGAGAGATAAAAGTAACAGCTGCAAACAAAGAGATAGAACTTTTAAGTTCAAAAGAACCCACTAGCTCAAATATGACCTTAACAATTGACTTAAGACTTCAAAAATATATCAAAAAAATATTTGGTGATAGAAACGGTGCTATAATTGTTATGAATGTAGAAAATGGAGCAATTTTAGCAGCTGGAAGTTATCCTGAATATGATATAAATACTTTTGTAGAAGGTATAAGCACCAAAGAGTGGCAAAAGATGATAACCGATCTTGATCACCCATTTACAAATAAATTTATAGCAGGTCTCTACCCTCCAGGTTCGGCTACTAAACCTGCCGTTGCTCTTAGTTTTTTAAATTCTGATTTGATTAATGAAAACGAAAAATTTTTATGCACTGGCGAACTCCGTCTTGGTAAAAGAAAATTTCGTTGCTGGAATAGTTATGGACATGGTGAAGTTGATTTAAGAAGATCTATTAGTGAGAGTTGTGATGTCTATTTTTATAAAGCTGGACTTAGAGTCGGGATAGATAAAATTTCAACAGATCTAATTAGATACGGTTTTGGTAAAAAAACAGGTATTGACCTACCAAATGAGTTTATAGGAACTGTACCAAATAGAAACTGGAAAATTAACAAATATGGCGAATCTTGGTACAAAGGAGAGACACTAAATACCGTGATTGGTCAAGGAGACTTTTTAGCCACACCAATGCAAGTGACGCTTTTCACTGCAATGATAGCAACTACAAAACAGGTAACTCCACATTTTGTTCAAAAAATAAATAACAAAAAAATCTCTTATGAAAATACAAATATATTTAATTTTTATGAGCAAAGCAAACTTAAAATCATTCAAGAAAGTATGTATGATGTCTGTAACCAAGAAAAAGGGACAGCTTACAAATATAACTCTTCTAAAATCACCATAGCAGGAAAAACTGGTACTTCGCAAGTTATCGGCATCCCACAAGAAGAGAAAAAACGAATGAGTGAAGATGATCTAAAATATTATCAAAAATCACACGCTTGGTTTACAGCCTATGGTCCTTTTGAAAAACCAAAATACGCCGTAACTATCTTAATCGAACACGGAGGACACGGAGGTAAAGCTGCGGGAGAATTAGTCAGTAAGATATTTAATAAACTAATCGATCTAGGCAAAATTGAGAAAAAATTTGTTTTAAAAACCGATCTTGCGGATATTAATTAAAAAACATCTATAACCATCCATATAATTTCCTCCTATAACTTCATAAAAATAGAGTTAAATATTTTTCCAAATTTACCGATGATTTATGCATATTAAAATTTTTGAGGAAAGCTAGTGAAAAAAATTATATTTAGCTCATTAACAGTAATGTTAGCAACACAAGCAATTGCAAGTAATAATAACTATATGGTTAAAAACAACAGTAATTTTCAATCAAAATCATATCTTATTTTTAAAGGTTTAATGTCTAAGGGTGCAAAAGTAAAACACGCTCATAACATAACACTTGAGGGTAACGATGCAAAAGGTTTTGCTGTAGATTTTGGCTATAACCTTCCATATGGATTTTCAACAGAGTTTATATTTTCTTATGCTCAAAATAGTGTCAAAGAGACAGATGCAAGTGATCCTCTAAATATACATCACAAAGATATAGATGCTACATATTTTACCTATGGATCAGCGTTTGTTTATACTGTACATTTAACACAAGATAGTGGACTCTTTCTTAAAGCTGGTTATAAAACAGAGGTTGAGAATTTAGATGGTGATAAAAATAACCAAAGAGGACTAATTTATGCAGTAGGGGGTGAATATAAAATTTTTCCTTTGGTCTGGTTATTAGCCGAGTATGAAAAATCAACAATTAATGGTCCAAAAGGTAATAACTTTTATTTTGGTTTAAAATCATTTTTTTAAAAATGAGAGTGTAGTTTTACAAAATGAAACTACACTCTCATTTTGATGTTTGATAGCACCTTTTAGCAATATCTCTAACTTTTTTTGGATTATCTCTTTGATCTTTGGCTCGTTTTTATGTTTTAAAAGAGCTTTTATACGATAAATGTCCATTGAATGGTATTTAAATGATAGTTGTCCACTGTGACCTGCAAACTTACATGTTAACTCCTCTTTGATAAGTCCTACTCTATATTTTTTTAAAACTCTAAGCCACAAATCATAATCCTCACAAACCTCTAAACTCTCATCAAAATACCCTACAGTTTCAAATAGAGTTCTATCCATCATGACAGTTGAAGGGGCGATTTTACAAAAGTTTAAATTTTGTTCAAAACAAAATCCTTCTGGTTTTTTATGTTTAGTTTTGTGTTTGATAGTTTTTCCATCTCTTATCCACTTTTCATCTGTGTGGGAAAAGAAAATATCTGTATTGTTCTTGTGAAACTCTATCTGTTTTTGTAATTTACTCTCGCACCATATATCATCAGAATCTAAAAAGGCTATCCATCTATTTTTTGAAGCTTTTATACCGCTATTTCTAGCGTTTGAAACTCCTGCATTTTTTTGAGTTATAATTTTGATTTTGTTTTTAAATGATTTTAAAATCTCTGGTGTTTCATCACTACTGCCATCATCAACAACTATAATTTCATCACACTTATAGCTTTGATTTAAAACAGACTCAATGGCTCTTTTGACAAGAGCTGGTCTGTTAAAAACCGGTATGACAGTTGAAATCAACTCTTTTTCTTGGTAGCATATGAGAAATACCACCAGATCAATGTTGCAAATGTTATAAGTACCAGTGGCATGATGATAGGATTTTGTTTGACATAACCAAATGCATTTATGATCTGCTCTCCTCCATAATAACTAAGGAGTCCAAAAAATAGTCCCCAAAGTATTGATGCAGGTATATTTAAAACTCCAAACTTTACAAAACTAAATTTTGTCAAGCCAAACGCAATCGGTACAAGTGTCTTAACACCATAGATATATTTTTGGATAAATATAACTAAATTACCATATTTTTTGATTAAAATATGGCTTAGGGCAAATTTTCTTCGGTGGTTTTTCATGTATGGCTGTGTAAATTGTTTGTTGTATCTTGCCATATAAAAGAGCATCATATCACCTAGATAGTTTGCAGTCGTTGCCACTATGATTGAAGTAGTGATATCCATCTTTCCCATGTATGAGAGCGCTCCTGCGGCTACAAGAGCAAAAAATCCCCCACCAAATGAGTAGAGAAAAAGGATAATGTATCCGTATGTTGAGAGAGAACTAAAAAGATCTTCCACTAATGTTTCCTTTAATTTTTACTTTGATTAAAATATTGTGCAAAATGTCCATCAAGATCCAAAAGCTCCCTATGGGTTCCTTTCTCTACAATTTCGCCATTTTCAAGTACATAGATAAAGTCTGCCATATTGACAGTACTTAAACGATGAGCAATTATTATAGTGGTTCTTTGTTTTAAAAACAATGCCAACTCATTAAAAAGCATATCTTCGGTTGTCACATCTAATGAAGAAGTTGATTCATCCAAGATGACTATATTTGGATCGGCTATAATCATCCTTGCGATAGAGAGTCGTTGTCTTTGACCTCCTGATAGCTTGATACCATTTTTACCTACCACTGTATCTATACCATTATCAAGAGTTTTAGTAAACTCTTCAAGCTGTGCAATTGTGAGTGCTTGGAGGATTTTTTCATCACTTACATCTTTTCCAAAAGTAAGATTAAAACGGACAGTATCATTAAACATTAGAGGGTTTTGAAGCACCATATAGACATGCGAGCGCATCACATCCAATCCAATATCATCACTACAAGCCCCATCAAAGAGAAGATTACCGCTATAAGGTTGATAAAATCCAGCAATTGTCTGAGCTAGAGTTGTTTTACCACTACCACTTGCACCTACGATTGCAACTTTTGTCCCTTTTTTGATATGTATGTTTATATCTTTTAAAACAGTTTTTGTTTTATCATATACAAAATTGATATTTTTAAGTGAAATTTCATTTGTAAACTCATCTTTAAATGGATTTTTATTGTGAACAAACTCAGGTTCAGCCTTTAGTGCAAATATCGTATTTATTCGCTCTAGTGCTGCTTTTGCGTTGTGAAAATCATACTGTATATTTATAATCTCTTGTATAGGATTCATAATCACCCAAAGATAACCAAACACAGCAAACATAAGCCCAATACTAAGATCACTATAAGCTACCATCAAAATCCCAAGTGCACGAAGAAGTTCAAAACCTGTTAAAAAAAACATATGAGATTTTTTAATCGCGGCATCACTCTTATAACCAAAATCGATCGCTGCGCCTTTTATCTTTTTTGCATTTTCATCAAGCGCTTCAAAAAACTTTTTCTCACTATTGCTTGCACGAACTTGCCAAAAAAGATCGAGCGTTTCATTTAATTTATCGCTAAATTCAGAAATTCTAGCATTCTCCTTTTTTTTAAAAACAGAGACTTTTCGTGCCAATTTTGTAGTAAAAAAGACAATCATAGGGTTTAAAATCAATATAAAAAATGCCAACTGCCAATGAATTAAAAAAAGAACAATCCCAATACCGATAATAGTCAATATACTAATCAAAAGCCTACTAATAGAGGAGCTTAAAAATGTGTCAAGCGTAGCTATATCAACCACCATCAAAGAGGAAATTTTGCCACTTCCAAAGTGTTCATACTCACTCAAAGATAGTTTTGAGATATGAAAAAGAAGTTTTTGTCGTATCTTATAGACAATCTCTTTTGCAATAATATTAAAATACCAATTTTGCCAAACAGTAAATGTAAAGTAAATCCCACGAAGCACAATAGCAATAACAAGAGCAAGTATGATATAAAAATAACTCTCATGAGGTGTGCCAAAAATTGCTTGTGAAGTCTCTAAAAACCACCCCGGTTTATCCAATAAAATCTCATCTACCAAAAGAGGCATCATAAGAGGTACAGGCACACTCACAATAACAGCAATCAAAGCGATAAGATTTGCTTTGATAAGCATTGATTTATGTTTTAAGATATCTTTGAAAATCTGATTAAATGTATATTTTTGCATCATTGGTATTATATACTCATCTCTACAAGTGATAAAAACAGACTCATCTAGACAAATAAGTCTGGCTTACTCTTTTTCAAATACTTAATTGCAATAACAATCTCTTGGTATCCCATCTCGCCATCATCGTCATCAAACACCTCATCAAGTCCATCGATATACGCTTTGACAGCTTTTTCAATATTTTTCTCTTTTACCCCTGCAAAATGAAGCGTCGCCTCTAACATGTCTGCTAAATGGATTGTTAAATCCTCTATCTCGTTTTCTAACTCTCTACTCACTGTTCTCTCCTATTGTCATGATATCTTGCACTTGCTCTTTTATCTCATCATAGATAAATGAGTCTTTAAAATCATCAAATCTTCCACCACTGGCATTTGCATGACCGCCTCCATTAAAAAGCTTTTTAGCGATAGCGCTAACATCTGCTTTGTTGTTTGCTCTAAGACTTATATTTTTACGCCCATTTATATCCATAAAAAAATCAAAGTCTGGATTTTTTACTAAAAATTCATTTCCGATTATCGAAGTATTGCCTATTGAATAAGTCAAAATTCCACGATATCCATCATAAGTGACACTAAGTGCATCTCTGTTTTTCGTAAGCATTAAAACTACAAAATACGAGACTAAGTTTTCAAGTGTATTGTCTTTATCTTTTCTAAAATACTCTTTTTTAATACCATGAATTGCATCATCAAGTACGATGTTTGCATTTGGCATATCGAGATATCTCATAGCTTGTTCTAAAACAAAAAAGATATATTCACAGTTTGTCTCACTAAAGAGCATGCGGTTAACTTCTCGTGAGCCTGAGACAAGACGCATAAAAACCTTTCCAAGTTCAAAATACTCACTATCACTAAGCCAAATATCAACAGCATTGACCACATCTACATATTTTTGCAATGAAGAGATATCAAAATCTTTTTCTAAAAAATAGTCATAAGTAATTTTAGTTGCACATCTTTTTACATCCAAATGATACCAATCATACTCCCTAGCACAATCTTGCCCGGTTTTATGATGATCTAAAAGTAGTATATCTATATCTTTTATCGACTCTTCAACACTTTTTACCAATGTTTTAGCTTGAGATAGAGTAAGATTTAAATCCGTTATAAGGATCAAATTTTTATCAAACTTATCTCTTTGGATATCTCCCACAATCTGCTCTAACCGCTGATCAATCTCTTTTCCATAATTAGAGTTATAATATGAGATATTCTCAAAACATCGTTTAGATATAAGTTGACAACTATACCCGTCTAAATCAATATGCGAAAGGTGATAAACCTTCATAAATTCTCCTTAAAGTTCAACCACATCAACAGAACCCAACACTTCAAACTTTGCAGTAGGGTCTACTTCAGCGTGAGAGAGTACAACTACATCAAGATTAAACTTGGTAAAAATTTCAGCTAAAGGTTTTCGCAAATTTGGATCAACTATCAAAATAACAGGAGCAATTCCCGTCTGCAAAATACGAGTCGCCTCTTCACTCACTTTTTGTACGAGTGAGTTTATCTGACCAATGTTTAAAAGTAGATCTTTTAGCCCCTCTTTCTCTTGAAGATGCTCTAATAGCTTCTGTTCGGTTGGCGCTGCAAATGTAAGTAGTTTTAGTGTACCGCTATCATCTTTGTAAAGTTTTGTGATTACACGAGATAGTTTTGCTCTTACTTGTTCTACTATTATATCTGTATTTTTTGTTATCTCTGCTACATCACTAATCGTCTCTAAGATAGTAAGCATATCTTTGATGGGAATTTTTTCTGCCAATAACTCTTTAAGCACTCTTTGAATAAGACCTATAGAAGCAACTTTGAGTGTATCCTCAACAACTACAGGATGAGTATTTTTGACTTTATCAATCAAGTTTTGAACATCTTGTCTTGTTAAAAGCTCATCTGCATATTTTTTCACAAGCTCACTAATATGAGTAGATATAACAGTAGAGGGATCAACAACAGTATAACCTTTGGTTATAGCCTCCTCCTTGCTCGTTGCATCTATCCAAATAGCATCCAACCCAAATGCCGGCTCTTTTGTCTTAGCTCCTTGCATCTCTTGACTTACAAGTCCACTATCCATCGCCATAAACTTATCTGGATAAATTTCACCACTCCCTACTTCAACACCCTTTAAGAGAAGTTGATAACTGTTTGGTCCTAAATGAAGATTGTCTCGTATACGAACCTGCGGGATTAAAAAACCAAAATCTGTAGCTATCTTTCTTCTCATGCTTTTGATTCTCTCCAAAAGATCTCCAGCCATTGTAGGATCAGCAAGACGGATAAGCTGATAACCAAGTTCTAACTCTAAAACTTCTTGTTTTAAGATATCATCTAGTGTCTTTTCCTCCTCTTCACGAAGCTCAGTAGCTGATTTTTTCTTCTGTTCTTGCTCTACTTGTTCACCTTCTTGCTCTACACTAACCTCACCAGTTTCCAACTTCCCCTCTCCAGAAGTTTTTATAAAATACCCCATTGCTAAAAAGATAAGTCCAACAAAACCAAGTGAGAACGTAGGAAGTCCCGGAACCATAGCAAACATCATCAAGATAAACCCGACAATAAAAAGAGTCTTATAATCATTGACCAACTGATCAACTGCCCCATCAGCAAAACTCTCACTACCCTTATTGCTTCTAGTGATAATAATACCTGTCGCAGTAGACATGATAAGTGCTGGAAGCTGTGAAACTAAACCATCACCAATAGTGAGTATTGTAAATGTAGCAGCGCTATCACCTGCACTCATACCATGTTGAAACATTCCGATCAAAAAACCACCTGTAAGATTAATAATCGTGATAATTATTCCAGCTACTGCGTCACCTTTGACAAATTTACTCGAACCATCCATCGCTCCATAAAAATTTGCCTCTTGAAGTATCGTTTCTCTTCTCTCTCTTGCTGTTTTTTCATCAATCAAACCAGCATTTAAATCAGCATCAATTGCCATCTGTTTACCAGGCATCGCATCGAGCGTAAATCTAGCAGCCACTTCAGCAACTCTGGTTGAGCCTTTGGTAATAACCATAAAGTTGATAAGTACCAAAATTATAAAAACAATCACACCAATTACATAATTTCCACCAACCACAAATTGACCAAAACTACTGATAATTTCACTCACAGCATCTGGACCTTCATGTCCATTTGATAGTATCATACGCGTTGTTGCTATATTTAAAGAGAGTCTAAAGAGTGTAACAATCAATATAAGAGTTGGAAATGTAGTAAGATCAGTTGGCTTTGGAACATACAAAGAGATCATCAAAATTAAAACAGAAAGTGCTAAAGAAATAGTAAGAAAAAAGTCTAATAAAACACTAGGAAGAGGTACGATAATAATCGCCAAAATAGCAATTACAAAAAAGACCATCGTCAAATCTTTGGACTTTGAAAAGAGTGACAATACCTGCATCAATCCACCCAAAGCACCAGCACTTCTCTCTTTAGCCAAGTCGATCCTTAAATATACTGTATCTTAGGATAATATCATAAAATATCTTTTAGTGTCAATTCATTTAAAAATTCATCTATCTTATCTTGGAATTTATTTAAAAATGGCCAAATCACACAAAAATCACCTTTACCAGATGGACAATGACAAGTATCTTTGGCACACTCAAAAATAATTATAGGCTTTTTTTCAACAATCTCAATCACTCGTCTGATAGAAATCTCTTCAGGTTTTTTATTTAGCGAAAAACCACCTTTAGCACCTTTATATGACTTCAAAACCCCATTGCGAGCTAACGCTTGTAGTACTTTTGCTAAAAAACTTCTAGAAATATTTAACCTTTTAGATAAAGTATCTACATCTTCTGGGCTATTCTGCCTTGAGATAAGCACTAAAGAGAGCATCGCATACTCACTCGCTCTTGTTAATAACATAACACTCCTATATAAGGGTCATTCTGTCCTAATTGTAACAAAATTAAAATTAAAATCTACATGTTAAATTAAATATGATAAAATTTGATTAATTTATATATTAGGGGAAATTTTGAAATCTTTGTTATCTATCCTATTTCTTTGCGTGGCACTCTGTAGTGAATCGTACTATTATGAATATGGGAAAAAAGTTGAGCTTACAAAATTAAAAGAGCAAAGAGTGGTTAATGATCAAGTCATTAAGTACTATAAAAATAGTGCAGGACAAAAAATAGGCATAAAAGATGAAATAATTGTAAAATGTAAATCTAACCAAGAGTGCAAAGATATTTTTGAAAAATACAATTTAACAAAGGTTGAAAATCTAACCCAAACTATCGCTCTTATCAAACTTATCAATGGTGAAAATGTTTTTGTTCTCTCACAAAAATTATATCTTGAAGATGGAATAATCACAGCACATCCAAACTTTATTAAAAAACGATACAGACGATGATGAAGATATTTTTTAGAATAATATTTGTTATATCCATTCTATCATTTGTAGCTTGTGGAAAAAAAAGAGAGAGCTATTATCCTCCTGAGACTAATCTCTCCATCCAAAATGAACCTTACTATAAATACGCATGGCATTTTGCTTACAACAGTAATTTTGCACAATACTTCTCTATAAAACGCGAAGCACATATACACATAGAAGAGGCTTGGAATATTACAAAAGGAACCGATATCAAAGTAGCTGTTATTGATTCTGGAAACTTTGATCAATATCATGAAGATCTAGAACAAAACATAATAAAGACCTATAACGGTGATTTACAAAATAGTAATATTTCTGAAAATGAAGGATATGCTCACGGTTCCACAGTTGCTGGATTTATTGCTTCTCCTATAAATAATAAAGGTTTAGTAGGTGCCGCACCTGAAGCAAAACTAATCTTGATTCAGCAAATTTATGACAATGACGCTGCATCGATAAGAGCCTTTAAATATGCTAAAGATCAAGGTGCACACATAATAAATTGTAGTTGGGGTACTGAAAATGTTTCAGAAATTATAGCCAATTATTTACAAGAGTTAAAAGATTATGGTATCACCATTATATTTGCCAGTGGAAATGATGGCAAAGATTTAGACTATGCTATAAATGATGAATCTGAATTAAATAGCGTAATAGGGATAGGTGCTAGCACAGAATTTAACGACGTAGCCCCTTACTCAAACTATGGGCAAAATATAGATCTTATCGCACCAGGAGGAAATATCAACAAAAGTGCGGGAATTTTAGGCATAGATGATAGCGGAGTATTTGGAAGCACCATACAAAGAAATCTTGTAGACAATGATTATGCTTTTACAAATGGTACAAGTTTTGCAGCACCTATCACAGCAGGGGTAGTAGCACTTATGTTAAGTATAAATCCAAATTTAACTCCATACCAAATAAGGGAGATTTTAATCCAAACAGCAGATAAAATTGGTTCATCCGCTAACTATATCAATG
>CAYUSV010000009.1:0-18062 GCA_964447385.1 uncultured Campylobacterales bacterium
CACTTCTATTTGGTTTGATTTTTTCAATTTTATTTATTTTTTGATTTCTTAATTGGCTTATTTTTATTAATTTTTCTAACATGTATATATAGAATCCTTTATATGAATTATAAATATACTACTATAAAATGAGGAATTTTTAACTTCTTTTATGCCTATTTTTTAATCATCTTTAAAATGGCCAAACACTATCTACAAGTCTTGACCCCCAAGGTCTTCTTGTTGCTTCTCTTATATCTCCTTGTGTCTCATAATGTATCTTTGCATCAGCTATATATTTAGAATCTATAGTATTAAACTGATCAATATCATAAGGTCTTATAACTCCCGATATGCGTATAATCTGTTTTGTACCGTTTAAAAGAAGTGCACGACTTCCATCAATAAAATAATTACCGTTGTTTAAAACTTTTACTACACGAGAACTTATAGTAGTTGAAAATTTCTCATTTCGTGATTGTGTGCCTGAACCATTAAAGCTACTAGTTGAGTTTGTTTTAAATCCAACATTTGATAAGGTATTTAAACTATTTGCGATTGAGCTAGTTATACCACCATTTGCACCACCCGCAAAAACTCCTCCTCCTAAATTGTGATTTGAAGAGTCACTTAGCTTCTTATTTCCTTGTGAAGATTGAAAAGTATTTTCATTGATAACAACAGTTACAAGATCATTAATTCTCATCGCCTTTTTATCAGAAAAAAGAGCATTAGAACCACCACCGTATATACTACCCTCGTGTCTGATTTTAGTATTGGTAGTATTATAATTAGCTACTGCTTGATCTTGTTCTACATAAACAGGTGCTTTCATTGACATGTTTGGTTCAACTTGATGTGTTGTACACCCTGTAAAGATGATTATGAATAAACTTATGATTAAAATAACTTTTTTTTGCACTTTTATCTCCTGTTAGATATAATTAAGCACTTATCATTCCAAAAAGGAGGTAAAAGATGAGCCAAGTTAAAGAGAGATTAAAAAATGATCTCAAAGATGCAATGAAGGCTAAAGATGTTTTTAAAAGAGAGACTATTAGGTTTTTAATGAGTGCATTAAAGCAAGTTGAAGTAGATGAGAGAAGAGAGCTTAGTGATGATGATATTTATAAAATCATACAAAAGTCTATCAAACAGAGAGATGATGCAGCTAAACAGTACAAAGAAGCAGGCAGAGAAGAGCTTTATGAAAAAGAGAAAGCCGAGGCGAAACTTATAAAAACATATCTACCAAAACAGTTAAACGAAGAAGAGTTAACTCAAATTGTAAAAGAGTTAATTGAACAAAGCGGTGCAACAGGCATCAAAGATATGGGTAGTATTATAAAATTAACACTAGATCGTGTAGGAAATAGTGCTGATGGAAAAAGTATAAGTGCCATAGTAAAAAGTTTATTAATAAAAGATTAAAATATACAATTAATGTTTACATCTTATCATATACTAAATAATATTATAAGATAATATAATTGATTATATTTAAAGGAGTTTTAAATGAATATCAAATCAAATAAGAGTCTACCGGTATTATTATCCGCAGCGGTAGCGTTAAGTATCAGTGGCTGTGCCGAGAAGAGAAGTTGTAGTACAAAAACAGTTGTTGCGTCTACACCTGAAGTGGTTCACATTAAAGATGACAAAGATAGACAGATTGAAGCGCTTCAAGTAGCAATCTTAGAAGCAAGAGGCAAGGAGGGCAAAACTGTAGTCAAAGAAGTTATAGTCCCTAAAACTGGCTCTTTATATCCACCAAATGCCAAACCAGGCGAATGTTTTGCAAGAGTATTAATTCCTGCAAAATATAAAATAGAGACTGAAAGAGTTTTATCTAAAGAGGCAGGTGAGAAAGTCACTGTCATACCAGCAAAGTATAAAATGGTTACAAAAAAAATACTTATTAAAGAAGCGGGTGAAAGACTTGTTGCTGTGCCTGCAACTTACAAAAAAGTAACTGAAAAGGTACTTGTTAAAGAAGCGAGCGAGAGACTTGTTAAAATCCCTGAAGTATATGAGACGGTTACTGAAAAAATCTTGGTAAAAGCAGCACATACTGCTTGGAAAGAGGGCAGAGGTCCGGTTGAGAAGCTCAATAACTTGACGGGTGAAATTTTATGTCTTGTAAATGTTCCGGCGCAATATAGAACTGTAACTAAAAGAGTACTAAAAACTCCAACTACTACAAAATCTATACCAATTCCTGCTGTATACAAAACAATTACAAGGACAGTTTTAAAGACTCCAGCCACTACAAAATCTATACCAATTCCTGCTGTATACAAAACAGTAAAGGTAAAAGAGCTTGTTAGTTCGGCGTCTGTGAAAAAGAGCATAATTCCTGAAACTTATCAAAATGTTACAAGAAAAGTCAAAGTAAGCGACGCTGTTTTAAAATGGCAACCTGTTCTTTGCAAAACAAATATGTCTGCACCAAATATTAAAAGCGTGCAAAGAGCACTTAAAGAGTCCGGTATAAATCCAGGACCAATTGATGGGATTTTTGGTTGGAAGACAAGATCTGCTCTCGAAAAATATCAGAGAAAAAATGGACTTTCAACAGGTGCTTTAACAAAGGAAACCCTGAAGTCTTTGGGTCTTTAAAACAAAAAAACTAGGTAGAGTTTATCTACTTAGTTTTTAGTGCGTATAATTTTTTTCCGTATTGGCAAGTTCTGATATTCTCTTTTCTAAAAATGAGATAATATCATCCTTGTCACTAATAGACTTAAAACTTTCACTCTGCTTTGTTTTATGCTCTTCCTCTTTTTTCTGCAAAAGCTTTAGCTGTAAATCATATCCTTGGTTGATAGCATCTACTTTTCTGCAAGTAGTTCTTAAATCATTTTTTAATTTTATTATCGTAGCGTTTTTTTCACTAATAATATTATTGTATTTTTGATCCTTATCTTTATATAATTCAGCACTTTTTGCTTTTGCAAACATCTTTCCTATTACAAATCCAAACAAAACTGAAACAATTATATATAAAGCCATTTTTAACATCAAAACGATCACTCTATCTCCTTCTAAGCTTTAATTCTACACGAGAATTTCGTGCATCTTTTATATCTTCTATTATTGGGTATCTACTGCCATAACCAGTAACTCTTATTTCACTTTTTGTAGCAATAGTTTTTAAATAACTAGCCACAACTTGTGCATATTTCTTGCTAGCTTTTTGCGCTAAAATTTCACTCTTTTTAAGCGCAGAATATCCTTCAATCTCTATATAACAATCTTTTACATTCAAAAGCATAGGTGAAATTTCATCAATAACCTTTTTTGACTCTTGAGTAATTTGACCTGTCTTATCTATATATAGATATCTATTTTCAGATAAGGCAACATTAATCAATTCTATAAAAATAAGATTCTTATCTTTTGTGGCAACACTTTTGGTTTGACTATTATTTTGCTCCGAAATTTTGTAGTAAGATTTTTCTAGTCTCTTAGGCATAGAAAGATCTTTGCTGGCTACAGTTTTATTTTCATCACTACTATCTGCAAATTTTACAACTTCTTGCTTAGATTTAAAATCCAAATCATTGCTGGTAGATAAATCTGCATAAAAAGTTTTAGCATGCAAAATATAAGAAAGAGAGATTATAGAAAAAGTTCCAACAATCCCAATAAATTTAATTTTTGTACTATATAACAATTATTTAACCTTATTAGCTATTTCAAAAATATATTATATATTAAAAAAGGAAAAAGTAAGATTGATTTAGTATAAAATTTAATATAAAGAGAGAAAGAAATTAAAATTTTTAATATAAGAAGTTTAATCTACCTTAAAAAGGTAGATTAAACTGTAAGATGTTACTCTTTGTAAGGATTAATTGTTGGTGCATATACCCAATCAGGTTGTTCTTGATAGTTAGGTATCAAGTCATTTTTAGGTAACGGTCCCAATGGCTTAATATATTTTGGCGTCTCATTCTGAGCTCTAACTTCTCCAACAGGGAAATAACCTGCTCCATTTTCTTGATCCATAGAACTAAACACTTTTAAGTTTTTAAGATCAACACCAGCACTTGCTAAGTCAGCTTTTGATGAGTGACAAATCGCACACAAAGATTGGATTGAACTAGCATTTTTACCAACATCAACTCTAAGATATAGTGCATTAGGGTTTGATGGATGAGGCTCATGACAGCTAATACAGTCAAGCTTACCATCTTTTAGTAGCTTTTCAGGTACTGTTGCAATTTTTGGATTTGGTACAATTCCTATAGGGTGTGTCGTATGAAGGTGAATAGGTCTAATTCCTGCTCCTCCAAATTGCTCTAACTGATGACAACCAAGACATTTAGCAGCAGAAAGTCCACTTAATGATTCACCATTAACCGGATTTGTTAACTGTGTATTTTTAACAGCAAAGATTTTGTCATCTACCGCAAAGTGTGGACTGTGACATCCTAAACAATCAAGTCCATCGTGTGGACCAAACGCATATGTAAAACTTGTTGATAATGTGATAGCAACTATAGCTGCACCTAATTTTTTCAACATAAATACTCCTCTTGTATAAGTTAATTTTATCTAAAGACGGGTAATTTTACCATTTTTTAAATAAATTTAGCTTAATTGGTCATAAAAATTCATTTTTATATTTAAAAATAGAATTATTTAAATAAGTTAGTATTCAAATAGTCTATATAAATACTAACTCCTCCACAATAAGTCACAAATTGTAAATTTTTCACAATATTTTTAAATTTTTATAATATTTTTTTAACTTTTAACAACTTTTATCATAAAAGGTTATTTATTTTTGTATAATGTAATTTATTAAAGGAGTCTTATGCGTCAAATAGAAAAAAAGTATCTATTAAAAAGCGATGTTCAGACATTGATTAATGATTTACAATTAGTAAAACAGGATGTATCAGAATTTTATACAGATGTTAAGGTTTGTAAAGAGGTTAAGTATAGCAAAGTTGGATCAAGTTACTATAAAACTGTTAAAGTAGGTGCAACAGGTTCAAAAGAGTTAAATACTACAAAGGTAACTAAAACAAACTATCTTAAAAAAAGAGAAAAAATTATTGGTCATAAGATTTTAAAAAGTAGATATCTTATTCAACAAGATAGAGAAAAATATTTTATTGATAAATATCTTGATAATCTTGATAATCTATACATGTTAGAAGTACTTTTTAAAAGTAGAAAAGATCAACTTAATTTTGAACTTCCTGATATATTTAGATATTTTGTTAGCAAAGATATTACAAAAGATGAACGATATCAAAATAAAAATTTAGCACTTTTAGGACATCCTGAAAAAAACCCTTACAATATATATACAATTTTCAAAGACACTGAGTTAGGTAGAGTAAAAAATTTAAACAATACTATTTTTAAAGAGATGAAGACAAGTGATGCAGTACGAATCGTACTTTATAAACTTTTTATAAATCTTAAACTAAATCTTGATCTTATATTACAGACTAAAGCCAATGAAGGTATGAAAGAGTTTAGAAATTCACTTAAAATAAGCAAAATTATACTCGATGAGTATAAAAAGATATTTGATAAAAAAATCATACAAAAAGTTAAAATACATCTAAAACTGATGGATAGTGCATTATCTATGGAAAAAAATTTAAGATTTATTAAAAATGAGCTTAGCCACATGTCTAAACTGATTGATCCAAAAGAGATGAAAAAATTACAAAAAAGTCTTGATCAAAGACATATAGAAGAGAAACAAAATATCTGCAAATTTTTTACAACCCGTAAATTTGCAATTATTTTTAAACAGTATGAATTACTTCTTAAAGAGAATAATAAATCATTTTTATCTGTAGAAGCACAAACTTCAATTGAGAATAATCTCAACTATGTGGTCGCTATGCACAATAAAGAGGCAATAATGTTATACAACAAATACGAAGGTTGTGAAGATGAACAAAGTTATAAAATTATAAAAAAACCTTTTAAAATATTAAGAGCAATTTTACAAGAGTTTGATATGGTTATAGATCCTACACAAAAACATATCATGTTAGATAGTACAAATTCTGTTTTAAAAAAGCTAATTGATTTCGAAAATATAAAGAAAAAACAACTTATAGCAGAGACTTATCTCTCAAACTTGAAAATTAAATCTTTTAATCATTCAAAAATGGTCAAAACTGTCCAAAAAGAGGCTAAAAATGCTATTTTAAAAAAGGAGAAAATATTTCACAGCTCTATAGAAAATTTCAAGAACCAAAAACACTCTTTTAAAGAGTAATCTTTTTTTGCTATAATCCCCAATGGACTTTGTATAAGACTCTGCCTTGGAGGATTAATCCTCCTCCAAGGCAGAGTCTTACAAAAGGTCTGTTAAAAAAAGGATTAACATGAAAAGTATTGTAAAACTACTCTTTTTGGGTTTAACTATAGCCATTTTTTCGGCTTGTAGTAAAACACCTTATACAAATCGTCAACAAGTTGTTATATTTTCTCCTTCGCAAGAGCTTCAGATGGGATATCAATCAGCACAAGAGATACTTAAAAAAGAGCGGATTAGTAATGATAGAAGAATTAACGCACTTGTACAGAGAGTTGGCAAAAAGATTGCAAAGGCAGCAGCTCAGCCTGGATATAAATGGCAATTTTTTGTAATTGACAAAGACCAACTAAATGCTTTTGCACTTCCTGGTGGAAAAGTATTTGTCTATACAGGATTATTTAAAGCAGTACAAAATGAGGATCAATTAGCAGTTGTTATGGGTCATGAAGTAGCTCATGCTATCGCTCGTCACGGCGCTGAGAGAATGAGTATGATTCAATTAGGACGAATGGGTAAAGAGATCGCATCTAAAACATTGGGTGGTGGTAAATATGCAGGAGTTATCAATCAAGCATACGGTGTGGGTGAAACATATGGTATGGTACTTCCATTTAGTAGAAAGTTTGAGTATGAATCAGATGAGATAGGTCTATATCTAATGGCAAAAGCAGGATACAATGTAAATGAAGCGGTAAGGTTTTGGGATAACATGAGAAAATTGAAACAAGGAAGTGCCAATCCGCCAGAATTTTTATCTACACACCCTGCAGATTTAAACAGAATTAGAAGAATCCAATCTCTAATTCCTAAAGCAAATAAATACTATAGATAAAAAGGGAAAAAACTTTGAGTAAACAAGAAAAAATTGTAACGATGTTTAATGAGATAGCAAGCACTTATGATATGGCAAATAGGGTTTTAAGTTTTGGAGTAGATAAGGGTTGGAGAAAAGAGGCTTGTGATAAAACATATGAGATTTATGGGAAAAAAGAGATAGAATTTATCTTAGACGTTGCATGTGGAACAGGAGATATGTGTGAATTTTGGGATAAAAGAGCAAAGAGTAAAAACATAGAGATAAAAGAGATTATTGGGTGTGATCCGTCAGTTGGAATGTTAAAAATTGCCAAAGATAAAAGTTTAAATGCAAAATTTGTTGAAGCAGAAGCTAAACATCTCCCTTTTAAAGATGCTAGTGTTGATATTTTGAGTATCTCATATGGACTTAGAAATGTCATGGATAGAAAAGAGGGGTTAGGAGAGTTTTATAGAGTTTTAAAACCTACCGGTCTTCTTGTAATTTTAGAGTTTACAAAACTACAAAAAGCGACTGTTGCTTCAAAAGTTAGAGACTTTTATATGAAAAAGATTTTACCACTTGTGGGCGGATTTCTCTCTAAAAATCCAGATGCTTATAGTTATCTTCCAAATTCAATAGAGGGCTTTTTAACTAAAGAAATGCTAGTACAAGAGTTAGAGGACATAGGGTTTCAAATGGAAATTACAAAAGGTTATTCTATGGATATCTCTACTCTTTTTATTGCAAAAAAGTGATTAATCACTTTTTTGCAATTCTGGTTTAAACATTTGATTTTTCTCATAAAAAGATTTAACTCTAGGACTTACACAAACTACTCTTTTTAAGTAATTTTCAAAATCATCCCTTTTGTAGAGAATTTTGAGTTTTTGTGGATCAACAGCCCGACTAAGTGCTACATAAAATTGGCTATCAGTAAAGATATGTTCTACATTGCAGACAAGAGTATTTAGGCTCATTCCTTGTGATTTGTGAATAGTTATAGCATAAGCCGGGCGAAGTGGAAACTGTTTAAAACTACAAAGAACTTCACTATCAAGCTCCCCACTTCCATTAACAGCCGAGCGGGTGAGTTCAAACTCAAAACGATCTACTTTTACAAGTCGACCCTCTTTTTCAACGACAATTGAGTCACTATCTATATGCTCAATTATCGCTTTTTCACCATTATGGTAAGAGCCCCATTTATTTGTTGTAAATATGACAGGTATCCCCTCTTTTAGTTTTAGGTCTTCTATCACAGGGAGTGAATTTTTCCAAGATGCAATTCGTTTTTCATTTAATTTTGGATCTTTTATCTCTATGATCGCTGGCAGTGTAAACTCATCTCTTGGAACCTCTGCCACTTTTTGACGGTTTAAAACATCTGCTTCATAATTTCTTCCATATAGTATCGTCGCACTCTCTTGTGTTTGAAAGTTATTCTCTTTTAGTTTTAATAGATATTTAAAACACTCCCCATCCATCTCACCTACTCTTATCTTCTCTAAAATTCCCATAAATTCTCTATTGTTAGTTCTTTTTATCTCTGTAAGTTCTATAGATTTAAAATTAAAACTCTCCCATGCACTACTCTCAAATGCATAGATATTATCATCGAAAATTGAACTATTTTGTCTCTTTTGAACAGGTGGGAGTTGATAAAAATCCCCAACGACCAAAAGCTTACCTCTATACTTGGCATTTCTTAAACGATAAAGTATCATATCCATCAAATCAGCACTAACCATGCTAATCTCATCTATAATCAACAAATCTGTCTTTTGCAAAATTTTAGCCAACTCTTTGATTCTGTTTTTATTGTACCTGTCAATTTGAGATAACTCTTCAAAATTTGATGCAATTGCAAAAGAAAAAAAGCTATGAATTGTCTGTCCGCCTACATTTACAGCTGAAATTCCTGTACTTCCAAGTACTATAACACCACGATAATTACTCTCATAATCACCGATAATCTCTCTTGTAAGATAACTCTTCCCAACCCCTGCACCACCGGTTAGAAAAAGATTTTCTCTCTCAAGAAGCTCTAAAACACTGTTTAATACACTCAAAATAATCCTTATAATTTTCACATGATATAGTTTAATATCTGTTTATAAACTTTTGTTAAAATATTATATGCAAATATTTATTTTTCTCCTATTAACTATATCGTTATGCTTTAGCTCGCAAATTGATACTCGTCTTTTTGAAGGGGAAAATGTTAGCAATTATCTTAAGCAAATTGAAAAAGATATTAACAGTACAATTTCAAAAAAGCTAAAAACATCTCAAATGATATCAGATGAAAAATCTACTTTAGAAAAATTAGAAAAAATCTACTCTGTTAAAGATGAAATAAAACTGTTTAAAACAACTGTTTTTGAGAAAAAAAGTGTTTTGCAAAAGGAGTATTTAGAAGCATTTTATAGTATTAGTGAACTTAAAGCTGAAATAGACAGACTTGAAAAAAAAGAGATAACGATACAACAAAAGCTTTTTGAGATAAAAACGGTGATAGAAAAAATGCTCAACAACAGTACTAAACAATCAATGTTGCTAAACCAGATGCAGTATGCGTTTTATAAAATTTCTCAAGAGAAGATTGCAAAATCTTTAATTATTTATAGAGCACTTTTTAAAAATGAGTTTAAAAACTTTAAAAATGCACTACCACATGTGATATTTAAAGAGAGTAGCTCAAAAAAAATAATTAAAAATATTGATAACAAAATTGATAAATTAAAAAATCAAAACCTACTTTTGACAATTGATAAAGATAGTGAAGCACTTAGAGATGAAAAGACAGAAAAAAAACTTATCAAAAAAGAGAAGAATATCCAAGAAGAGAGAGATATCATAACAGTCAAAAAATTAGATGCAAAAATATTGCTTGCTTTAAAATGGCTAAAAGATAAAAATGAGGATAAATTTTTAGAGTCTTTAGAGACTATAGACAGTGTTTTAAAAACTCTATCCCAACAAAAACAGCAAAACTTTGAAGTTATGCTAACACTATTGATGCATTTTGCAGATAAACATTTTGGTTCGACCACAGTTGCACTCTCACTAACTGAATTGGGATTAAAAAATAGCACAAATAAATTATCTCATTTTTTTAATAAAACACTCTTTATATATCAAGAGAAAGCTTTTTCAATTAAAACTATCTTTACCTTCTTTTTATTGATATTTATAGGGTTTTTAGTTGCAAAATTTTATAAAAATTTTGCAGAAAAATTTAGAAAATCAAATAGGATAAAGAGTCTATCTACAGCTAGAATGATTGCAAATAGTGGCTATTATATAATCATTCTTATAACATTTTTTATAGCACTTAGAACTATTGGTCTTAACATGCATACTATATTTTTGCTTTTAGGTGCGCTACTTGTATGGATTGCTTTTGGTCTTCAAGGTTTTATATCAAATTATGCTATGGGTATTTTGATGAAAATAGATAGATCTATTCGTATCGGTGATCATATTGAGCTTGATGCACAAACTATTGGGCGAGTTGATGATATGGATTTTCGCTCAGTTGTTATTTTAACAGGTGATCATGCAAGAGTTATTATACCAAATTCAAGATTCATAAACAGTTCTTTTATAAACCATTCGCTTGAAGATCAATTTAAACGCTTACATGTCACTTTTAGTGTTAATAAAAATGTTGATCATCATGTGGTCGAAAAAACTATATTGGATGATTTAGACGGTAGTGAGTTAGCACATATCAAAACTGAAGATAAAAAAGCGAAAGTTATCATCGTAGATATCAATAGAAAAATTGTAAGATATAGCCTTTTTGTCTGGGTGGATTATCACGATAGATATGATATTCCGGTAGAAAAATCACATTTTTTTACACTAATACACCAAAGTCTTAAAAAAATTGCACTATAATTTCCTAAAACTTTAGGATTTTAATGCAATTTACTTTAGACCACACAGATAACAGTGCCAGAGCGTGTACCATAAAAACAACACATTCAACTATAAAAACACCTGTTTTTATGCCTGTTGGTACACTTGGGTCTGTTAAATCACTTGATAGTTATGATATGACTAATCACCTTAAAACCGATATCATTTTAGCCAATACTTACCATCTTTATCTGCGTCCTGGAGATGAAATAGTAAAAGAGTTAGGCTCTCTTAGGGGTTTTAGTAGCTATCCTAACAGTTTTTTAACTGATAGTGGTGGTTTTCAAGCTTTTTCACTCTCTGATATGAGTAAAGCTGATGAAAATGGCATCACATTTAAAAGCCATATTGATGGATCAAAACACTACTTTACCCCACAAAAAGTACTTGATATTCAGTATAATTTAAATAGTGATATCATGATGGTACTAGATGATCTTATCGCACTTCCAGCTGAAAAAGAGCGTATCAAACTCTCCATAGAGAGAACTACAAATTGGGCCAAAAAATCGATTTTGTACCATAAAACAATGCAGACAAAAGGAGTTGGTACAAATCAAAATCTCTTTGCGATAGTCCAAGGAGGTATAGATAAAGAGTTTAGGAAACTCTCAGCAACACAATTAACTGAGTTTGACTTTGATGGATTTGCAATCGGTGGATTGAGTGTTGGAGAGGCAAATCAAGATATGTATGATACGGTTGAGTTTACACTACCGTATTTGCCAAAAGATAAACCAAGATATCTTATGGGGGTTGGTACACCTGAAGATTTGATAGAAAACATTGACAGAGGAGTTGATATGTTTGATTGTGTTATGCCTACAAGAAACGCAAGAAACGGCACACTCTTTACCTCTTTTGGAAAACTAAATATCAAAACAGCGATACATAAACTAAATAATCTTCCTATAGACCCAGAGTGTAACTGTTATACATGTAAAAACTACTCCAGAGGATATTTAAATCATCTGTTTAAATCAAAAGAGCTTACATACTTTAGGCTTGCCTCTTTGCATAATTTAGACTATTATCTCACACTTATGCGCCAAGCTAGAGAGGCGATACTCCAAAATAAATTTCAAGAGTTTAAAAAACTATTTTTTAAAAAAAGAGGGAGATGAAAGAATTTATAAAGATTGGACTGCTACTTAGATGTCCCTTTAACATACATGAGTGAATACTATATGCTTAAGACTCATGTCGATTTTGTATTGCAAAAAATGTTAGATAAACAGATGATAAGTTAGTTTATAACAATTTGGCTAGACCAATTCTGCCATATTGATTCATGATAGCACTTATCAAACTATCCCAAGCTATTTGATTTTCAGCATAAAACAGAGTATCAAAATTATTTAAGTTAAAAGTTAAAAAGTTTTTTGGATTTAGTGAGTTTTTTATATATTTTACTTCATAGTGAAGATGAGGACCTGTGGATATTCCACTATTTCCTAAATATCCTAAAACTGCTCCTTTTTTTATAAAATCACCTTTTTTAATTTTTAAATTGTCCAACATGTGACCATAAGCAGTTTTGAATCCAAAATTATGATTAACTACAACTAAGTTTCCATATCCTTTGTCAAAACCTGAAAATTCTACAATTCCGTCTGCTGTAGCTGTTATGGCACTGCCAAGTTTACCTCCAAAATCAATTCCATGATGAAAGCGTTTTTCTCCATAAATTGGATGCATTCGATATCCAAATTTTGATGTAATTCGATTAGAAGTTAGAGGATATCCACTAGGAATACTATCAACAATTAATTTTTTTGTATTTGTAGAAAAATTTTCAAGAAGTTTTTTGATATTGCTATTTTTATGTCCATCTTTGCTAGTGACACTCTCTTGTATCTCTTCAATTTTATCTTGCAAACGCGAAAATTCTTCTTTTTTGTCTTGAATACTCTCTTTTAACGCAATATTTGTTTTGATAAGTTTAATTTGCTCTTTTTTTATCTCACTAGCTTTTGAGGTATAAAAAGTAGATACCATAGCAACAATTACAAAAGTAAATGCTACTAATGATAAAACTGTTATATATATTTTTTTATTAAGTTGATGCTTCATTGTAATATTTTAAGAACTCCTCTACAACTAAAAAAGAGCCAAATACAAGATAATTCTCAGTTTTGTCAATTTTATTAAAATCATTAAATTCAATTTTTAAAGACTTAAGTGACATTTGCAAGATATCTTTTTGTTCAACTCTTTCATTTAATATCGGCAAAATTTCAATTCTTTTAATAATAGGTTTTAAAATTTCTAAAATTTTTGTATAATCTTTATCAGCATATGAGTTATAGATCAAGATAATTTTTTGGTTTTTAAAATGTTTTGAGAGAGCTTTTGCAGCTGCCACGTTGTGTCCAACATCAATTGTTATATTTTGACTGATTTTTTGGCATCTTCCAAATAGCTGGATATCTTCTAACTTATCAAACTCTATAAAAAAGCCAAAAAATTTAGCTGAGGCCATAGCTAAAAGAAGATTATCAACAAAAAAATCAGCTAAATTAGCTTTTTTTACTATCTCTTTTGCCTCTATTATCTCATCAGGTGTAAAGAAAAAATCATAACGAAATACCTCTAAATTTTTTTTACGAGATATAGTTTTTACAATTTTATAGATACTCTTATACTCTTGATTCCCTATAATTGCAAATTTTCGAACAGAGTTTAGCTTTGTCTTTGCAATCTCCTCTATACTCTCTCCTAAAAACTCTTGATGGTCAATTGATATAGGAGTTATCATGCTAAGCTCACTCTCAAAAACAGCTGTCGCATCATACTCTCCGCCAAGCCCAGCTTCAAATACAACATATTCACAATTTTCAAACACAAGCATCGCTAAAAGTGTTGTATATTCAAAATATGAGAGTGAGCTTTGAAACTCTTTGCTAAGTATTGAGAGTAATTTTTTATGATAAACTTCCAATATCTCATCTTTTACATTTTCACCATTTATCCAGATGCGTTCATTAAACTCCATCACATGAGGAGAAGAGTAGTGCCCGACTTTTACACCACTTTTATATAAAAAATGTGCTAAAAATCTTCCACTACTTCCTTTACCATTGGTTCCCACAACATGAATAATACGAGGAAGTTTATAATGCTCCTCTATACTCGCCCAAGCTTTTGGCATTCTTCTATAGTCAATCTCTTTATAATAGAGTGGTTTTTGAGATAAAAATTTCTCTAATGTTTTCATATATTTTGGGGGAATACTCTATTTCTACCTGCTTCTTTAGCTTCATATAGCTCTGTATCAGCAGTAGATATTAACTCATCTTGAGTCTTATGCTCATTTCGATAAGAGACTCCAACACTAATTGTTATCGGAACTTTTTGATCCTTATATAAAAAATCAAACTCTTGTATCTTTTTTCTAACCTTTTGGGCAAATATCAAAGCCCCTTCTAGCGGAGTGTTTGGCAAAATTGCTAAAAACTCTTCACCACCATATCTACCGACGATATCAACATCTCTTTTTAGTTGTAAAAAAAGAGTTCCTATCTTTCTAAGGATTACATCACCAGCTTCATGTCCAAAAGTATCATTGACACTTTTAAAATGATCTATATCAAAAAAACATATTGAATACTCTATTTTATATCTTATATAACTTTTCTCAACTCTATTTAACTCTTCATCTAAACCTCTTTTAGAGACAACTGAAGTTAAAAAATCTTTTTTACTCTCTTTTTTAGCAATACTTAAAGCATTTTGTAGCTTTTTTATCTTTATCTGCAGAGTTTTTACTACTTCATCATCTTTTTTTATCTTATCACCCAAAAGATCGGTCTCAATCTCTAGTGACTCTGCAATTTTTATAAGTCTTGATTTTATCGTTTCAAAATTTTGTTTATTGTGATCAAAGCTCTGTAACTCTTTTTTGATATTTAAAATCCGTTCTCTGCTAAGGTTGCTATTATCTATAAGATTTACAATTTTTTGTGAAACATCACCTAAAAGCTCATCAAGAGAGAGTACTCTGTTTTTTACCTCTTCGCGATCAAGTTCAATACGCTTATGAACTAATTTTTTTATTCTCTCTTGCACATCTTTAGAGTTTATAATGTGAGGTGCATTTTTTAGCTCATAACTAAGTGTTGTTAGCTCATCATCCATAATTGCAGATATAGATGGTGTAAGTGATGCTATTATCATTGAAGCCATAGCATCGATTGTTTGATTCTCTTTATTGCTACTTAAAGCTTCAACAATTTCATCTATCATGCTTTCAAGATCATTTTTATTAACTTTTATATATGTGCCCAGTTCTTTTAAAAAATTATCATCATAAGCAGTCAAAAAATCAAACCACTTATTTTTTATGATCTCAAAAGTATTAAAATCAGCCAAATACTCAATACGCTCTAAAGAGGCATTTGCTAACTCTGTTGCTTTTTTATTGTGTAAAATTGAGATACTTTGAAGCAATCTCTTGACTAAAGTTACTAAAATTAGATTTTGTTTGTTTTTTTCTTGACCGGCAATTCTATTTAGTGTGGCTACTAAATAGGTCATAAGCTCATCTAATGTATTGATATTATACTTTGATATATCCTCTTTTAAAAATGGATTTAATTTATCTAAAAACTTCTCTTTTTTACTACAATCTAAAAGTTTAAAACCTCTTTTTGCTGCAATTTTGCAAAAAGTCTCTTTATAATTATCTGGCGTAAGTGGCGTAGAGTTAGAATTCAGTGTCTTTAGCGTCTCTCTTACTATATCATTAATCGTCATTTTAGTGCCTTGATTGCTATTTTAGAACGAACTGAATCTAAAGCTTTTTGACTTGCAAACTTAATAGCTTCAAATCGTTTAGTATCTGAGATCAAAGAGTTTGACTCAATTGGAAAATCATAATTTCCTTGTGTATATATATTGTGCTGATTTTTATCTTTGTCTATATATCTTGTCTTTAACCCTACATATGTTTTATAAGCTATTACATAACCATTTGTATCATACTGAATTGGAACAAAAGAGACAGAATTTAAAGTGATATAAAACTCTGAATCAGCTCTATCTTTTGGTACAATTTTTGAACGAAACTGACTTACAATTGCTTCATTTACAGCATCTTTTATCAAAACACTATTTTCAGGATCTGTAAGTGATATCTCAACTTGTGCATAAATACTCTCACCCAAAGCCTCTTTTGTATAGATAGAGGTTGGTTTATATCCACATGAGATAAAAAATAGTAAGATAAAAATAGATAAAATTATCTTCATAAGATTTACTTTACAACAAAATTTATAAGCTTGTTTGGTACATAAATCTCTTTTATGATCTCTTTTTCTTCAAGCCATTTAGTAGATATTGATTTTGCAATTGATAAAATCTCCTCTTTTGTTAATGTTTTTTCTACCTCGATCTCTTCTCTTTTTTTACCATTTATTGTTACAGCCAAAACTATCGTATCAACCTCAAAAACTTCGGCTGGTATCTCTATTTTGCCAAAACTTTTTAGATCAAACAACTCTTTACCAAGCTCCCAACAAACATGAGGAATAATAGGCTCTAAAATATGAATAAGTACAAAATACCCCTCACTCCAAACTTCCTTATGTTTTTGCTCACTAAGTGCATTTAGTGCCTCCATGGTTGCTGCAATGACCGTATTAAAAGCAAAACTTCCACCATATACATCACTAGATTTTTTCAATGCTTCATAAACTTTAGCTCTTGCAAACTTCTCTTTTTTATCCAATAAGCTATGATCAATTTTAAAAAATCCATCTTTAGATGTGACATTTTTAGATCTATCTGTAAACTTTTTAATAAACCTAAAAGCACCTTCTAGTGCGCTATCATTCCACTCTAACTCTTTAACCGGAGGCGCTGCAAAGAGTATAAAAAGTCTTGCTGTATCTGCTCCATATCTTTTGATAATATCATCAGGATTGACTGTATTTCCTTTAGATTTGCTCATCTTTGAGCCATCTTTTAAAACCATACCTTGTGTCAATAGATTGCAAAACGGTTCATCTGTGTTGATATATCCCATATCTCTAAGCGCTTTTGTAAAAAATCTTGCATATAAAAGATGTAAAATCGCGTGTTCAATTCCACCAACATACTGATCAACACCCATCCAATACTTAACATCCTCTTTTTTAAAGGCTTCATCTTTGGAGTTTGGTGTGCAGTACCTTAAAAAATACCAAGAACTTTGAACAAATGTATCCATAGTATCACACTCTCTTGTTGCACTAATACCACATTTTGGACATTTACAGTTTTTCCAACTATTATGAGTCTCTAGTGGATTACCTTCACCTGTAATCTCTACATCATCAGGAAGAGTAATAGGAAGATTTTCAATTTTTTCACTAACTATACCACAACTTTTGCAATGTACAAATGGTAAAGGTGCACCCCAATATCTTTGACGACTAACTCCCCAATCCCTTAGTTTATAGTTAATTACTTTTTTACCAAGAGTTAAATTTTCAAAATGTTTAATTATCTCTTTTTTTGCATCTATATTTTTAAGCCCATTAAAGCCATCACTGTTTACAAGTATACCCTCATCAGTAAAAGCACATTTGTCCAATCTGCTGTCGTCATGAGAGATTACCTCTTTTATATCAAGTTTATATTTAGATGCAAACTCATAATCTCTTTGATCATGTGCTGGTACCGCCATAACAGCACCTCCACCGTAACCTACCAAAACAAAATTCGCAACCCAGAGGGGAATCATCTCTTTAGTTAATGGGTGAATAACCTCAATTTCAAGAAAAATACCCTCTTTTTCATTGATACCTCGATCTCTCTCGCTTACATTTTGCATCTTTTTAATAGCTTCAATCTTTTCATAGCTTATAAGTTCATTCTCTACTATATATTTCACTATCGGATGTTCAGGTGCTAAAGCGGTATATGTAACACCATAAATTGTATCAGCTCTTGTAGTAAATACTTTGTAGCTTTGAAAATTGTGATTTAGTTTCTCTTTGGAACTTTTACTAAGTTCAAATGAAAATTCTAAACCTTCGCTTCTGCCTATCCAATTCTCTTGCATAGTTAAAACCTGTTTTG
>CAYUSV010000009.1:18162-30823 GCA_964447385.1 uncultured Campylobacterales bacterium
TCTAAACCTTCGCTTCTGCCTATCCAATTCTCTTGCATAGTTAAAACCTGTTTTGGCCAACCTTTTTCTAAAGTTTTCAGATCATCTAAAAGCTCTTGTGCATACTTTGTGATATTTATATAAAATCCTGGCATATCTTTATGAGTTATCTCATTGTCACAACGCCAACAACACCCCTCAACAACTTGCTCGTTTGCCAACACTGTATGACAACTTTTGCACCAGTTAACACTCTGACTCTTTTGGTATAAAAGCCCGTTTTCATACATTTTTATAATAAACTCTTGCTCAAACTTCGTATAGAGTGGATCACTTGTTGCAAACTCTCTATCTTTTGAAAAGCTAAGACCAAGTGAGCTTAACTCATCTCTCATGTACTCTATATTTTCATATGTCCATTTTTTAGGGTGTAGTTTATGCTTAATCGCAGCGTTTTCAGCAGGCATACCAAAACTATCCCAGCCTATTGGGTGCAAAACATTAAAGCCTAGATTTCGATAATGTCTTGCAATTGCGTCACTTATGGTATAGTTTCTTACATGCCCCATGTGAATTTTTCCACTAGGATATGGAAACATGCTCAAAATATATTTTTTTGTTTTCTTATGATCAATACTTGGTTCAAAACACTCATTTTCCAACCAATAATTTTGCCATTTTTTCTCAATGTTTGATGGATTATACTCCATTAACTCTCCTAAAACTCTTCTTTTGCTTTTGCGGACTCAACAAGTACGAGTGCCATTGAAAATATATTGGCAACAACACCGCCTATAGCTAAAGCCATTGCAGTCTCTGTATTTCCAAGAAGTGTAGCATAAATAAATGCGGGAATAAGATGCAAATCAGCAACCAGCGATGATGCAAAAAGCTCAGCTGAGAGTACATTTTTTACACCAATTTTCAAAAGTGTTGAAATTAAATTTATACTAGCGGCTATAAAAAGTGCTGTTGTATTGTGCTCATACAAAAATCCCGCTGTTGTAGTTAAACTCATCAACGCAAAAAATATAAATATTACCCTACCCCAATCCATAATTAAATCACTCCACCTTCATATTGTGCTCGCATCTTCTCTTTTTCGATACGCATCTTCTCTTTTCTAGCTTCATTTATTTTGAAATTTTCAACATCAAACCCAAGCCATTTTAAAAATGGTGAAGCTATAAAAATAGAACTATAAGTTCCAACTAATACACCAACAAGCATAGTAAAACTAAACCCATTTATAATCTCTCCACCAAACAGAAATAGTGTCAAAACAACAAAAAATGTAGTAAGAGATGTCAAAGTAGTACGAGATAGTGTCTTGGTGATTGACTCATTAATAATTTTAAATAGATTAAATATTTTTGAGCTTCTAATGCCTTCACGAATCCTATCAAAAACAATAATAGTATCATTTAATGAATACCCCATGATTGTTAAAATTGCAGCTAATATATCAAGATTTACATCTATTTGAAACAGTGATATCATACCAAGTGCAATTGAGACATCATGAATGAGAGCAAATATCGAAGCAACACCAAAACGCCACTCAAAACGAAAAGCTATATAAATTAAAATTGCTAATATCGAAAAGAACATAGCCTCTAAACCTTTTTCACGAAGCTCACTCCCAACCTTTGGCCCAACCATATCAACTCTTCGAATCTCAAAATTGCCTGTACCCTGAAGAAGCGCTCTAACTTCATCTCCAATATCACTACCAACTGAAGTTGTTGATGTAGGGATCTTTATGATAACTTCCTCCGGCGCTCCAAACTCTGTTACAGTAGCAGAGCTGTACTTCTGCTCTTTTGTTACAGCATCTCTAATTTTATTTATATCAGCTGTTTTATCATATTTAACTTGTACAAGTGTTCCACCGGCAAAATCTATACCATAGTTTAAACCTTTGAAAAAAATTATTGCCCAAGATGATAAAATTAAAAACAGAGACAGTGCTATAAAAAACTTACTTTTTCCCATAAAATCATAAGTTTTATCTGATTTAAAAAATTCCATTATTTAACCCTCTCTTTTACACCAAACCATTTATGATAATTTTTACTCTTATTTATACGTCCATACAGAGAGTTATAAACACCATGTGTACCCAAAATAGCCGTAAGCATTGAAGCTAATATACCAATACTAATAGTTAATGAAAACCCTTTGATTGAACCCGTACCAAAAGCATATAAGATAACTGCAGCAATCAATGTGGTTATATTTGCATCCAAAATTGCGCTCATTGCATTTGAATAACCTTTTTCGATAGATGTCCTTAGAGTTGCTCCACTTTTTAATAATTCTCGAATTCTTTCATTTATTATGACATTTGCATCTACTGCCATACCAACAGTAAGTACAATACCTGCCATTCCCGGAAGTGTAAGAGTCGCACCAAACATCGCCATCACAGCAATAATAATAAACAAATTTGCTACAAGTGCAACATTTGAGATGAGCCCTGCATAGCCATAATAGAAAATCATAAAGAAAAATACTAACGCAAATCCAGCAAGCAGTGCAATCATACTTGCTCTTATACTATCAGCTCCAAGTGAAGGCCCAACACTTCTCTTTTCAAGTAGCATAACCGGAGCTAAAAGTGCCCCTGATCTTAATGCAATAGCAACATCACTAGCTTCATTCATACTAAAAGAGCCACTAATCTGTCCACGCCCTCCCCCTATTCTCTCACGAATCACAGGTGCACTATAGACAATTCCATCAAGTACAACGGCCATTCTATTTCCAACATTATCACCTGAAAAGTTACCAAATATTTTAGCACCTTCAGAATTAAGTTCAAAACTAATAATAGGTTGATTTGATTCATCAAAAGCAACTCTTGCATCTGTAAGCATACTACCATCTAGTATGGGAACCTCTTTAACTATATGCTTATCTACCTTATTGATATCAGGTAGAATCAAATCTCCATATTCAGCAGCTTGTGTATCACTTAGTGTATAAACTTGATCAGCTCTTTTTTCATCAATTGCCATCATCTGAAGATATGCAGGTTTTGCTATAAGTTCTCTGGCTCTTTGTTCATCTTCAGCTGTTTTGATACCAGGAAGCTCGACTAAAATCTTATCTTTTCCTTGTTTAGCAACTGTAGGTTCAGCCAAACCAAATTGATCTAATCTATTTCTTATTGTATCAACTGCTTGTTTAATCGCATACTCTTTAACACTTACCTTCTCTAGTTCCGTAAGTGATATCTCATATTTTAGACCATTTTTGCTGACATCTAAACCGGTAATTTCACTAAGCATCTTATCTATATACTCTATCTCATCTTGATCCAAAAGCTCAAATGTTATATATTCATCATTGATTTTTAGATCATCAATTATAATATCATTATCATCAGTTGCAAATTTAATACTTGATGCTATGGTTTTAATCTTTGATTTGATTGCCACATCGGTTTGAACACCCAAAAGCATATGAAGCCCACCTTGAAGATCAAGCCCTAGTGAAATCTTAGATCCCTTATCTGTTTGTAAAAACGAAGGCATAGACATCACAACACCAAAAATAATGGCAACTAAAAAGATAATAAGTCTATAATTCATTAATATTGCCTAAACTTCTATTTTTTTAGAGATAAACTCTCTTGAAATTTTTACAATCGTATCTTCGTTAAGCTTTGCTTTGATAAAATCTTCTTCGGTTTTGATTACTTCACAAATCAAACCACCGCTAGTGATGACCTTATCGCCCTTTTGGAGCGATGCCAACATCTCTTTATGCTGTTTCGCCTGTTTTTGTTGTGGGCGTATAATTAGAAAATAAAAAATTGCAAATAAAACAATTAACGGTAACATTGATGCTAAAAAACTTCCTGAGTCTTGCATATCCATCCTTTAAGATTAAAAATTTAAAGGATTATCTTAGCACTTCTAATATAATAGAAGGCTTTTTAATAGCTACACTGCTTTCACTTTTTATATATCTTTCACATTATGAACTATTTAGTGAAACAGTTTTAAAACTTGTAAACTCTACAAATGCAATTTTTGGTTTTTATCTACTCATAAAAGGTGATAAGAAAACTCTCTTTTGGAGTGGTTTTTTTATCGGAATTTTTTGGTTTTATTGGATTGGATTTTCATTTAGATATTATGATGCTACTTTTGTTATACCCTTGATGATGCTTTTTGTTGGTTTTGGTTATGGCTTGATATTTTGGATTATAGCTCTGTTTCTAAATCCTTTTGTGAGAGCTCTTCTTTTTGGCTTTATTAGTTATCTGCACCCTCTTCAATTTAATTGGTTTATACCAGAACTCACTCTTATAGATAGTTTTTTTGGTATTTCAAAATGGCAATTTGTACTTTTTTTACTTGCAATTGCAACTTTTATCTCATTAAAATCTTGGCAAAAATTATTAGGAGTTTTACTCTTGGTATGTAGCATAAATTTTTCTGCTAATAAAGAGTTAGAGCTCTCAACACAGAAAATCTATCTATCCCAAACTTACCTAAACCAAAAGATTAAATGGAAAAAGTCATATAAAGAGGAGTCAATTAACAATAATCTAAACATAATATACAAAGCGATTGATCAAAAGTATGATATTGTAGTTCTTAGTGAGAGTGCATTTGCTCTATTTTTAAATTATGAGCAAGAGTTAATGGAGGAGTTAACTAAACTCTCAAAAGAGATAACAATCATCACAGGTGCACTATATAGTGATGGTATAGACTCTTATAATTCAACATATTATTTTATAGATGGAGATGTTAAAATCGCGCATAAAGTTATTTTAGTACCTTTTGGTGAGCAGATACCACTTCCAAAGTTTTTAAATAAATTGATAAATGATCTCTTTTATAATGGTGCAAAAGATTATAAAACAGCAGATAAACCAACAGATATCAATATAAGTGGTGAAATTTTTAGAAATGCAATCTGTTATGAGGCAACAAGAGAAGAGTTATATGTAGATAGTCCAGAATTTATGATAGCCACAAGTAATAATGCTTGGTTCACGCCGTCAATCGAACCAACCCTTCAAAAATATCTACTTCGTTATTTTTCACATAAGTATAAAACCGTCATCTATCATAGTGCTAATAGAGGAGGGACTACTGTTATTTACTAAATTTGGTCATAATATTTATAAATTTTAAAACTTTGTAACTTTTTATCTCTTTTACTAAAATTTATAGTATAATTTAGTGGTTTTTTTTACTGTCACTTAAAAAATTGACGATGTTTGGATTATAGCAAATAGCTTAAAGGGATAAAAATGAGAAAAAATGTTGCTGTGTTAATATTGACAGTGTTAATTATGTCAGGTTGTGGTAGTGCAACAAATAATGATAATAGTCCAGCTAATAAGACAGATAAAATTGGTAATACACAAGGAGCGTATAATTTATGGGAATATATGGTACCTTCGTCTGATACAACTAATAACTTTATTGAGACAAAAGCTGGTGTGAGTAACTCATACAAAACAACATATAAAAATACAGGTAGTCAAGTCAAAGAGACATCTGATTATGCCCCAAATGAACAGACTATTTATATTAAAAAGAGTGATCGAATATCTATCACTTTTGAAAAACAAGATGAGTCAAATAATATCTTTACAACAAATGGCTCATACGATTTGCATCTAACAGCCAACATTGATGGTCCAGTTACCATAAAAGAGTCAACATGTAAACTAAAAGCACATTATGATAATAAAATAATCAATAGCAAAACATTTTCAGATGTAATTGAGATAAATTGTAATGGAAAACCGGGCTATTATCAAAAAGGGATTGGTGAAGTGGCACAGGTTGATACAGTTGACACAAAAGGATTAAAAAGTATTACGATTTTATCAAACTAAAACTTCTCTTTTAGGGGTTTTACAGCTAGAGTTGTATTATAATTTTTCTCTACGATACACTCTTTCATCTTCTGTATGCGTTTTTCAAATGATGGATGAGAGGCTAAAAAGTACTCCCATGTCTGTGTAGTATTTTTCATGCGTGAAAATAGTTTTGTACTACCAGTAACCGACCCATATGCACACTGCATCAAATCTAACGAATATGCATCTGCATCAAATTCAGCAGATTGAGAAAATTTTGCATTTGAAATATCTAGTGTGCTATTTAAAATCATTCCATATCCTTGATTAAGCATTAGTGATATAAGTGAAAATATCAGCGAACTACCAAAAGTTTTAAGATGATCTCTATTTTTAAAATGCCCCATCTCATGTCCCAAAACCGCCACTAACTCATTTTGATTTTTAAACTTTTTTAACATACCTTCTGTGATATAGATACTTCCACCGGGAAGCGCAAAAGCATTTGGTTCTTTCAGAGGTATTATAAAAGTTTTTATCTCATATGGAAGCTTTGAACATCTGCTTAAGCTGGTGGTAATTTCATCTAGGTAGACACTAGATTTTTTATCTTTAAACTCTGTGTCAAATGATATAAAATTGATCAGTTTTTGTTCATATTTTATAGGTAGAAACTCTACAATTAAGCGTAATGAAATTGTTAAAACCCCAAAGCCTACAAGAGCCAAAAATATTAAAGACAGTAAAAGTTTTAAGGCCTGATATAAAAAATTTTCTTTAGGTATGTTTACTTTATCATCAGGTAAAGTTACCTTATATCTCATCTATATATCGCCGTACCATAAGCTAATACTTCAATAGCTCCTACACTGTTGTTTGTATTTTTAGTGATAGAGCTTGTTTCAATCCTTAGATTGATAATCTCATCTGCATCTTTTGCATCCTCTTTAAGACGCAAAATAGCCTCTCTTCTAGCACGATCTAATAGAGTTTCATATGATGATATATTGCCACCAAAAAAATTGATAAGCATTGCTAAAAATTTTTTGAAAAAATCTATTGATATAACAACATTTCCACTCACCAATCTACAAGATTTGATGTTTTCGGCCTTTAGTGGTTTTTTTAGAGCAATTGTTGGAAGCGACTTAAACATCTCTTCACGCTCTCTTATATTTTTATAATGTCTTTTTTCAACAAAAGTTCCTGTAATATAACCAACAATAAGAAGTATTATAAAAATTAATATCTGATAAATCATCTAATTCTCACAGCAGTACCATACACATATAACTCAGCAGCTCCAGCTGCCACAGAAGATGTTGAAAAGCGGACATTTAAAACTGCATTTGCACCCATAGATTCAGCTTGTGCTATCATCCTTTTTATCGCCTCTTCTCTTGATTCATTTAAAAGCTCAGTATATCCTTTTAATTCTCCTCCAAAGATATTTTTAAGTCCAGCCATCATATCTCGTCCAACATGTTTAGCTCTAACGGTTGAGCCAGCAACTACGCCAAAATGTTCTATTATCTCTTTGTTTGGTACATACTCAATATTTGTAATTAGCACATTATCTCCTATTTTTTGCCGTCAATTATACACTAATTATTCATTTTTTCCCAAAATTGACGATAATAAGTAAAATTACACCCCTACAATAATTTTTCTATAAAATATGAGGATCAAAAAATGCCAAAACATGTAAGAAATCAAACATATAAGGATTTACAAACTTTATTTCATCTTTTTGTGGCAAGTATATTTATAACAGCAGGTCTGAGTTATGTTTTTATTGGATTTATTGATGACTTAGATAAAGAGACTAAAAATCTTCAAATTAAAACTACAATACAAGAGCGTATAAATCAAAATATTACCACGGCAAGAGATGATTTTTCACAAATATTATTATCAAATAGAGGTGAAAATTTTGACTATTTTAAAAAGAGTATTAATGAAAAGTTGCAACTTATAAATAATTTTCTAACTACACTTATACAGGGTGGGTCTTTAAAATTGGATTATGAGTTTCAAGATATAAATTATCAGCCACAGTTATATAGTCAAAAATACGATAACTATAACAGACTATCTTTGCAAAAATCACAACAAAATCTAATTTTATTACAGACTCTTTTAACAAAGTTTTATGATAAAAACACTGATAACCTCTCAAAAAACATTCTTTTAGAATTTAAAAATATTAAAAACAATAATGACAGTTTGTTACAACAAACTCTATATAGAGTCAATAAATTAAGTTCTGAAATAATTATAAAAAGAGATAAATATATTGGCTATGAACTTTTAGCTATAATTTTTGTAATTGGAACTCTTCTATATTTGAGTAATCTTATTAGTAAACAGATTCTAAAAAGTAATGAAAACTTAGAAATTTCAAATAAAAATGCACAAAAGATGGCTATTAAATCTAAACAAGCAAGTAAGGCTAAATCAGAATTTTTAGCCAACATGTCGCATGAGATACGAACTCCTCTTAATGCAATTTTAGGTTTTATTGATCTTTTAAAAGAGCGAGAAAAAGATAAAGAAAAATTAAAATTTATTCAAACTATTCATAGTTCATCTACGACACTGCTTGGTATTATAAATGACATTTTGGATTTTAGTAAAATTGAGAGTGGCAATTTAAAAATTGAAAAAGTAGATTTTAATACACATGAAGAGTTAAGTACACTAGCAGACCTTTTTCGAGCCAAAGCTTCTGAAAAGTGTGTATCGCTTAGTTTTAATATAGATAAAAATATACCAAAAGCACTCAAATCAGACCCTCTTAGAATAAAACAAGTAATGGCAAATTTACTCTCAAATGCCATAAAATTTACACCACGAAATGGTCGTATAGAACTACTTATGAAATATGCTGATAATAGGCTTCATATTAGCATCAAAGATAATGGTATAGGAATTGCCAAAGATAAACAGTCTGATATATTTAAAGCATTTTTACAAGCAGAAAATTCAACTACAAGAAAATATGGAGGAACAGGACTTGGTCTAACAATTAGCCATACACTTATAAATATACTTGGAGGAGAGTTAAAATTAGATAGTAAATTAAATCAAGGAAGTCGTTTCTATTTTGAAATACCTGTTGAAGTAGGTGTTTATAAACAACATGTAGGGAGTACTAAACCTAATGAAGTGATACTCAAAGGTAAACGAATACTTTTAGTTGAAGACAACAAGGCAAATCAAATGTTTATGAGTCTTATCTTAAAAAAGTTTGGATTGATTTTTGATATTGCAAATGATGGAGTTGAAGCTGTTAGCGCATATAAAAACAATTTTTATGATTTAGTGTTGATGGATGAAAATATGCCAAATCTTAATGGTATAGAAGCAACCAAACAGATTTTGGAGTATGAGAACAGACACAATATGCGCCATACACCAATTGTCGCATTGACTGCTAATGCACTTAAAGGTGACAGGGAACGCTTTTTAGCTGCTGGCATGGACGAGTACTTATCTAAACCAATTAATAAAGAAAAACTTGCAAATACTCTAAGCTGTTTTTTTACTGCACAAAAGGAGAAGATACTATGAATTTAGAAAAAATTGCGCAGACACTAGATTTTGAAATAGGTGATGTAGTTATGCTTATGGATATATTTTTACAAAATGCACAAGAGTCATTAGATACGTTAGAAAAAGCAATACAAGTGGATGATTTTCTAGGGATCGAAAATGAAGCTCACGCTATAAAAGGAAGTGCTGCAAATCTTCTACTACAAAATATAACCAAAATTGCTTTAAATATGGAGCAACTTGCTAGAGATAAGAGTGCTACTGACTATATCTCTTTATATAAAAATCTTAAAAATGAGATAAACTCCCTTGTAAATTTAGAGGTTTCAACATGAATACAAAAGCAAAAATTCTTATAGTAGATGATCAAAAAGTAAATAGAATGACAATTAAGATATCTCTTAAAGGTGAAAATTATGACTTTTTTGAAGCTTCAAATGGATTGGAAGCGATCTTAAAAGCAACAGAGATTAAACCAGATATCATTTTGATGGATGCGTTGATGCCGTTTATGAATGGATTTGAAGCAACTCGCAAGATAAGAGATATCGAGGATATTCAAAGAATTCCAATTTTAATGATTACTTCACTTGACCAAAAAGAGGATAAAATAAAAGCATTAGAATCAGGAGTGAATGATTTTATTTCTAAACCTTTTGATAAATTAGAGTTAAAAGCTAGATGTAAATCATACACAGAGATTAGTACTCTTAACAAAAAGTATACCCTAGCAACAAAAAATCCCATCACAAATCTTCCAAATAAGATGGCTTTGTTAAAAGATATTTCAAGTAAAGCAACAACTCAAGAGATTTTTCTAATTAAGATTGACAATTATGATATAAATGAAAATTTTTATGGAGCAGCAATTGTACAACATTTGGAAATAGAGTTTGCTAAATATCTCTTGCAACATAAAAAAACAATTGGAGAGTACAATACTTATCACCTCTCGAGTGGTAAATTTGCACTACTTTTAAGCCAAGGTCATAAACTTGAAAAAAATATGGTAATAGAGTTTTGTACAGAATTTACAGAACATACAAAAAAAGCAAAATGTAGCCATAATGGGTATTATTTTGATGTTAATGTTACTATGTGTTATACTTTTGGTACAAAAACTCTATATGAAGATGCAAATGCAGTTTTAAGTACAGCAATTATGAACAAAAAAGATTTTTTACTCTCATGTAATGTCTTAGACTCTATTAAAAATAGTTTCAAAAAAAATCTTCAAATGCATAAAAGTATAAAAATTGCACTTAAAAATGATAAGATATTACCATTTTTTCAACCAATATATGACATAAATAGAGGCAAAATTAACAAACACGAAGCATTGGTGAGAATGTATGATGAACATGACAATCTTATATCTCCTGGTCCATTCTTTTTAGATGTCGCTAAAAAAGGAAAACTGTATCCACGGGTAACAAAAGTTCTTTTACAAAAAGTGTTAAAAAAGATACGAACTTACAAATGTGAAATATCGATTAATCTCTCGTCGATAGATATTGAAGATGTAGTTATGAGTGAGCATATCTTAGAGGTTTTAAAACAAAATAGTGATATCTCAAATAAGATAATTTTTGAACTTTTAGAAGATAAAGAGACACAAAATTATGAGTATGTTAATAATTTCATAAAAAATGCACGAAAATATGGTGTAAAAATTGCTATTGATGATTTTGGTAGTGGTTATTCAAATTTTATCCGTATTATCGAGTTTCAACCAGATATCATAAAAATAGATGGTTCACTTATAGAAGATCTTGAACACTCACTGACAAATAGAAAAACAGTTGAATCGATTAAAATGTTTGCAGATAAAATTGGAGCTAAAACAGTTGCTGAATATGTTATCAACGAGGAGACATTTAACATTGTAAAAGAGCTTGGTATCGATTTTGCACAAGGGTTTTATATAGGTAAACCAAACCCAAAACTTATGGATGAAGAGGTGATAAATCACAAACTTGTTCCAGCTACATAACCACTAGCCCATGCAAAGTGGAGGTTATATCCTCCACAATCTCCATCTACATCTAAAACTTCGCCACAAAAAAAGAGATCTTTTACCAATTTTGACTCCATTGTATTAGAGTTTATATCCCAAGTTTCTATACCTCCTGCCACAACTTCACAATTTTTTATACCTTTTGTGTCTGTTATTTTTACAACTAAATTTTTAATTACATAAATTAATTTATTGATACTCTTTCTATTGATCTGTTCATCGTGTCGTAATTTCAATTTTGCAATGATCAGATCTATTAATTTTTTATGCAATATACCATTTAACCAATATGATAAGGGCAAAGTTTTAGCTAACTCCAATCTTTTCAAAAACAGTGATTTTAACTGGGAGTGTGAAAAAGATGGTAATAGATCAATTTTGATTTTAACTTCTAAATTTTGACTAAGAGCACACGATATAACTCTACTAACATCCAAGATTGCTGAACCTGATAATCCATAGTTTGTAAAAAGCAAATCACCTCGAATTGATTTTTTAAATTGACTTTGTACAAAAACTTCTAAATTTGCATCAATTTTAACACCATTAGCACTTTTAACTAAAGAATCATTTGAAATCAACTGTACTAATGAAGCAAAAGGCTTATGTATTTTGTGCCCTAGTTTTTTGGCAAATTTATAGCCACTATCACTACTGCCCAAAGTCGGCATAGAAGCTGAGCCTGTTGCAATTATAACCGAGTCAAATTTTTTTTCCATTGTATCAAAAAGGAGAGTAAAAATATCATCTACATGTCTTATATCTTTTATTTCACAATTTAAATGGATTTTAGTTTTTAATTTTTGTGTTTGATAGAGTAAAAGGTCAACAACGCTTGAAGATTGAAGTGACATAGGGTAAAGCCTGCCTTTTGCTCCCTGGGTCATCTCTAATCCTAAAGAGGAAAAAAAAGTTTTTACCTCTTTAGTGCCAAAAACTTTAAGTATATTATCAATAAAAGAGTGATCTTTACTGTAATAACTATTTATAGATATTTGTCTATTTGTTAAATTACAACGACCATTACCAGTAGCTAAAATTTTTCTACCAACTTTAGTATTTTTTTCAAATATCTCAACACAAAAACCAGCCCGTGCAGCAAATATAGAAGCAACCAATCCTGACGCTCCACCACCGATAATAGCTACTTTTTTATTCATTTACCTAACTTACCCTTTTATTTTTGTTAAGTATTGCATAATAAGGGTTTAAATCCTCTTCACCTTAATCTATTATTAAGTCAAATTTGACTATTATTTAAATAATTTAATAATATA
>CAYUSV010000009.1:30923-34769 GCA_964447385.1 uncultured Campylobacterales bacterium
TTCCAATCCAAAAAACATTAAATAATAAACCTGTAAAAAAGAATGCAAAGAAGTTACAAGAAGAACTTGATCTGTTATTAAAAGTAGCTGATAGTAGTACCAAATTATTTTCAAAATCAACAGGTAGAAAATCTGGTGAAATCATTGATATAGCAGGTCGGCAAAGAATGTTATCTCAAAGGATGGCAAGTCTTTACATGTTAAAAGTTTGGGGAGTAAAAGACCCAAAATTTACGCAAAAAATGGATGAAGCAATGAAGCTTTTTAAGGATTCATTAGACAAATTAATTGGATATAATAAAAATACAGCAGAAATAAATACTCTTTTAAATAGATCCAAAAAATCTTTTATGTTTTTTGAATTTATGAACAAGTCAAAATCAAAATTTATCCCATCACTAATATATAAAAAATCTGATGATATTTTAAAAGATATGAATAAAGCAACAAATTTATATACAGAAATTGGGGCATAAATAAAAGGAGATTATTGTGAAAATTGGCATAATAGGTTTAAAAATTGGATTGTTAATATCGTTTACGATTTGTGGAGCAAATGCTGTTGAAAGCAATACAAATGTTGTTTATGTTAACACTAGTAGTACCATTGTTAAATCTGACAAAGTAAAACTTATAGATATAGCAGGTAAGCAGAGAATGCTCTCTCAAAGAATAGCAAAAGATTATATCTATAAAGGTAAAAAAATAGCAACAGGCAAAGCTAGCAAGCAGCTACAAGCTTCTTTAGGTGAATTTTCAAAAGCGCATAAACATTTATTGACATCTATTAATGACCCTGAAATTAAAAATCTTCTTGCTTTTGTGCAGATGAGTAACGAAGATTTTAAAATTATTGTTAATAAACCATTTGACTTAGACAATGCACAATTAGCACTTGATCTTAGTGAATCTATGCTTGAAGGTAGTCAATATGTTGTGGACTCTTTAACTGAGAGTATAAATCATAAAGAGTCTGATATAGTTGAAAAAGCTGGTAAACAACGAATGCTTGCTCAAAGAATTGCTAAATATTATATCGCATATCAATCAGGTATTAAAGATAAAAACACAGTTGATCAGATGAAAGAGGCTGTTAGAGTATTTACATTAAATCACAACGAATTAATAAAAAACAGTACCAATACAGCAAAAATTAATCAAAAGTTAAATGAGGTTAATAAACTTTGGAAAATTGTCCATAAGTTTTATTTAAAGATTGAAAAAGGTGGATTACCTTTTATCGTTTTTACTACTACCGATGATATAACAAAAAAGATGGATAATATAACAAAATTATATGTTGAGCTTTATAAGTAAATGGATAGAATAAAAAAGATATTTTATACATATTTTACTATTTTTGCAATACTGTTTGTCTGTGAGGGCGTAGCAGGTGAGAATTTACAAATAGTTAAATCTGTGAAAAATATTAATTATTTAAGTCAAAAAATTGCCAAAGATTATCTTTATCTCTATTATAATCCTAAAAAAACAGAAATAAAGCTTCAACTATATAAAGATATAAAAAAACTTGAAGATAATTTTAGGTTAGTAGCAAAAAGTACAGATAACGACGACAACAAAAATATTCTTGATTTTTTATCTTATAGTAAAGATCAAATAAAAGAGACTTTAGCAAAAAATATCTCAATAAAAAATGCCACGCTAATGTTAGATTATAGTGAAGCACTCTCAGAGGGAACAAAGTCTATCTTAGATACATACAATTATGATAGCTCAATAGACAGAGATATAAGAGTCAATTTAGCAAAAATTTTAAAACTTTATATAGCAAGTCATATAAGTATAAATCCTATTATCAGTAAAGAGCAATTAAAAACTCAAATCCAAATAGTTGATACAAAGTTAAAAAAGGCATATAAAAATAGAGATCAATCTTGGAAGACAATTAGAGATCTTATAAATAGTGATGAAGAGTATTTTGTTCCAAATATACTATTTATTTTAATAAAAAATATGGAAAACATTACTAAAGCATGAAAAAAAGTACTAATAAAATCATCTTATTGTTTCTGATACTTGTTGCCGTTTTGGCTGGATATTATATCTATAAATCATACTCTGCATATAAAAGTTATCAAGTTATACAAAAGAGTGAAAAATACATGTTATATATTGAAAACTTAAACGAAGTTCTTCAAAATATTGAACAAGAACGCTCTTTCAGTGCCGTCTATTTGGGATATAAAGGAAAAGTTGAATTTAGTAAACTAAATACCTTAAGAGAAGATACAGATAAAATGATAATAAATTTAGAAGAGTTTATTCAAAATAATCCTACATTTTCAACATATAGACAGAAATTGACAAAGCTATCCCATAATTTACAATATGCTCGTTCAAGGGTTGATGTAATAAGCCCTGATTATAGTAGTATATTTTTTGATTATTATCAAAATGAAATTTCAACATCACTTTTAAATGAGATAGGAGATAGTATAAAAGAGCTTTCATTGAGTACAGAAGGTTTGAAAAAGTATATTACTTCTTATATCCAGTTTGTTAAATTTAGAAATAATATTAATATGGAAAAAAGTTTTATCTCATTCATTTTAAGTAATTCAAAAAAAATGGATAAACAAGATCTACTTTTTTGGAATAATATGTTAAATGACAACACAATTGCAAGATATGATAACTTGGATAAAAAGACTATTACAAATATTGATAATATTTTGCAACCTAATAATTTTTTAAAGTTAAGTTTCACAACAAGAGCAGATGTTGCTAAAGGTATAACAGATGGTAATTACCCTATCAGTTTAACAAATTGGATTCAAAGTGAAGATGAAAACATAAAAAGAGTAAAACTTACTGAAGATATCTTATATAGCTATATAACTAAAATAATGAATAATATCATTTTATCTCCTAAAAATATCATATTTAATCTCTCCATAGTATCTTTTTTAGTATTTTTGTTTTTGCTACTGCTATTTTTAGGAAGAAATAAAAAAGTTTCTAAAAATAAAAAAAATATTAAAACTCCATATATAGAAAAGCGATTCGATAAAAAAATCAATAACAGTGAGATTAATGAAATTGATAAAACACAAATACAAAGTATAAAAAAAGTCTCACATAGCACGGTTGGGGCAAAAAATGTTTTTTCTACAAATATGTCACTAGGGGCCACAAAAGAAGTTAGTGAAAAAATCAATTTAGCACAATCTTCTAAGTCAAAACCACTGATAGAGAAAGAGTTAATAGTAAAAGAAGAAGATGATGATGAAGTTAAATTGTTTGATGCAAATGAAAAGTTTGACTCTATAATCAGACCTTTTGTGGATGAGGCTAATTCAAAAAATATAGAACTTAGTTACTATGTTGATCCTGATATTCCAAAAGCTTGTTTTGGTAATATCTATAAAATAAAAGAAGTTTTTATCAATCTTATTAATCACTCCTTAGGCTTCACACAGGCTTATGGCACAATCAAAATTAGAGTAGATAATGTCGCTCAAATGAAAAGTGAAAATGCAATTAGATTTTCTATAACAGATTCTGGTAGCCATATTAGCAAAGAGCAGAAAAAAAATATTATGAAAGTTTTTAAAACTAAGGAGATTAATCAATTAAAAACAGTTATTGATCCTCAATCAAGTCTAATATTTGTTAGTAACTTAATTTTTCTTTTAGATGGGACATTTGAGATAGTGAGCGAACCTCAAAAAGGTTCTACTCTTTTGTTTGTATTAACACTTAAAAAAGCTTAATAAAATTAAACTCAACCACCAGCAACAAAGTGTAAAAACTCAACTTTATCACCATCTTTTATAAGTAGCAGTCCAGAACTAACTTCACATTTTAACGATAAGAGAAAGG
>CAYUSV010000010.1:0-14998 GCA_964447385.1 uncultured Campylobacterales bacterium
CTATTTTGTAGTGCTTCTTGTATCGCTTTTGAGCTTGGTAAATCCATATCTGCCACCCAAAGTGGTAGCAGATCATCTGTACCAAATTTTTCAACCATTAATTCATGTTTTTCGGTATGTGTGCCATCTCTGGAAATTAACTTATCAAAATTCACTTTATCTGCCAAACGCTCATCTGTGCAACTGTATGTTGATATTTTCTAGCACTTTCACGGATTACAAACTCTACATCTTTGGTATCTATCAATCCAAAATTTTTATCTAATATCTCATGTAGCCCGTCTAAAGTTGTAAAATTTTCACCATCTTTTTTATATCCGCCAAGCCATTCATCTTTTGGTGTAAACTCCTCTAGCCAAGTATATGGAGATGTCAATATAAGCATACCACCACTGTTTAATCTTTTGTGGATATTTTCTAAAAACTTTTTTGGACTATATAGCCTATCTATGAGATTACCTGCAAAGATAAGGTCATATCCATGATAAATTGGTTTTAGATTACATGCATCAGCTTGCCAAAAAGAGACTTTTTGTGCCTCATCTTGCAAATCAAACTCTTTTAATGAGCTACTTTTATACTCTACTATCTCACCCTCTATTGGCAGAGTAAATCCGATAGAACCTTCCTCTTTCATCCTCGTTGCAAGTTTGATAAATCGTGCAGTAAAATCAATCCCAGTTACCTCATCAAACTCACGAGCTAACTCAAAGCTACTTCGTCCTATTGCACAACCAATATCAAGCGCTCTAGTTTTAGGGTTATCCTTCATATAGCTCAAACACAATTTTGCACAAGTAGCAGGATAGTTCTCTATGCCAAAGTAGCTATCTCCCCAACCAAACTCTGCATACTGACTCACATGTGCATCACTCTCATAAATATTAGTTTTATTTTGCTCTTTATAACTACTCTCAACATATCGAAATCCTGCATGTTGAAAAAAGTGTTTTCGAAATGCATAACGAGCAGATAATAGCAGCTCATTACCAGTAGATACCCATGAGCCACCTTTGATAAGGTTATGTTTACCATCGAATGTTGGAGTAGTAAAATCATCATAAATTGGATGTACTTCAAACCCCTCAAATGGATAGATAGGTGTTTCACTCCACTGCCAAACATTTCCCACCACATCATAAAACTCTCCATGGCAAAATCTATCTACAGGCACAGTAGAGGCAAAATACTCTAGATTTATATTGCTTTTTTTTGTATCACAAACTTCAACCAAACGATACCACTCATCTTCGGTTGGAAGGCGTAAGTTTTTGTCCTCTTTAAGACTTAGCCAATTACAATATGCTTTTGCTTCATGGTAGTTTACCTCTACGGGGTGATTTAATGGCAAATCGATAATCTCACTCATCATGCGAAGTCTGTATGAATCGCTCTTTTTTATCCAAAATGTCGGATGTGTAACTTTTGTAAAGTTTCTCCACTCCCAGCCCTCATCTTCCCAAAAAAGCTTATTTTCATAACCGCCGTCATTGACAAAATCTAAAAACTCTCCATTGCTAACTAGATATTTAGACGCTTTAAAATTAGGAATATTCGCTCTATGTTTTCCATACTCATTATCCCAGCTATAAAAATCATCATCTTTTGATTTGCCAATTACAACCTTTGCGCCTTGTACATTTATAAGCTCATTTTGTGGTGAGATAGAGCTATCTGTGCAAATTTTCCAATCAGAAATATTTTTAACAAACTTTATGGGAAGTTGTCTGATAAGCACCGATGAAGTCTCTACATGAATTCTTTCATGTTCGCACCCCATCATAATAACCCAAAACGGTGAATTCCAATCGATAGGCAAACCAAGAGGAAGTGTATCTATAAGATTATTTACAAGAGTGCGTACATTATCTCGATATACTCTGGCTTCTTTGGCACTTGGCCACTTATAATTTGACTGATCCAAGTCATCCCAACTCATCTCATCTACACCAACAGCAAAAATTGACTCCAGTTTAGGGTCTATTCTTTTGGTAATCACTTTTGCTAAAATTAGTTTATTGACAAAAAATGCTGCCGTATGTCCAAAGTAAAAAATCAGCGGATGACGAAGCCTATCAGCTCTTTGATAAAAAGCCTCATCATCCACTAAAACTTCAAAAAGATTTTCGTAGATATCAAAAGTATCGTTAAAATACTCCTTTATCTCTTGTCGTTTCTTTTTTATACTATCACCTCTTAGTGATATATTTGTAGTTATTTTAAGAGCCAAAACAGATCTCCCTACTTATAAGTGAAGCTTAAATCCAAGAGTATAATTTGCTGTATCCATTTTTGAAGTATCAATATCTTTTATATCCAACTCATTGCCATAATCCGTATAGCCAAGAAAAAAGCTCAAAAAAGAGCTATAATAGTAATCTAGTTCAAGTCCATATGTAAACTTTGTTGAAGATTTAGAAACAGCCTTTGCAACAGTTGTCGTTTTAAACTCTCCTTCAGTTTGGGTAAGACCAATCTTTGGAGTAATTGCGATTTTTGGAATCATTGAAAATTGATATGTTGCAAAAATTCCATATCTGCTGATATCTTCTTTAGTAAACTCTTTATGTTCAGAAAAGTTTTTTGTATACTCTAGTCTGACACCTGCACCCATCATCATCTCAAGCCCAGCAAATGCAGTGACATAATCTGCTCCATTGTTCCCTTTTGAGTAACCAAGTCCTGCTTGTCCTAACCAATCTGCTGATATCGTGCTTACTGTAAGCATAACTGCTAAAATTATCTTTTTCATAAAAGTCCTTATATGTAATTTTAATGATAATATAACATTTTAATCTTTATACACATATGAGGAGTTTTTGTGAGTTTTGTTGGATTTCCAAAAAAGAGTGTTGATTTTTTAAACTCTATCAGAAAAAACAATAACAAAGAGTGGTTTGAAGCACATAGAGAGAGTTACGAAAAACTTATAAAAGAGCCTAGTATCAAGTTTGTTACGGAGATGGGAGAGCACTTGCAAGTGCTTGTACCAAACATAAAAGCAAAACCAAAGGTCAATGGTTCACTCTTTCGTATATATCGTGACATCCGTTTTTCAAAAGATAAAACTCCAATCAAAAGTCGTATCGGTATTATCTTTTGGCAAGGTGTTAGCAAGAGGATGCAAAGCTCTTGTTTTTATCTGCACTTCTCTCCTGATGAGCTTTTTTTTGCAGTAGGAATTCGAGGATTTTCCAGAGAAACTTTGATAGCATATCGAGACTATATCAAAGATGATAAACACAGAGAAGAGTTAGCCAAAATTTTAAAAGATATACAAAAAATGGGCTACTCTCTACCGATACCAAGATACAAAAGAGTCCCAAAAGAGTTTGATCAAGATATGACACATAAAGAACTTACACTATATGATGCCATGTACGCTTACAAAGAGATGCCATTAAATGAGATGTTATTTGACTATAGACTCATTGATGAAGCTTTTAAAATCTATGAAGATCTTTTTGCACTCCAACAATGGGTATATAAGATGACGTGTACAGTTGAGATCTAATTGTTATCTTCGTTAATTCCAATAGGTGTGTTTACACCTTTTGCATTTTCAAATCCGCCATCTTGATAATTTTTGTATGCCATAATTCCACCAAGGATTATAAGTGCTGTTATAATAAATTTTACTGAATTTTTCATCATACTACCTTTATTGTATAAAATTATTTCACAAGTATAAATTAAATTACTTTAAATCTTCTTTGGCCAATCACCAATAGGCCATGGTTTATCCTCTGTGTTTAGTGAAACATAAGATATAATCTCTTTTGCGAATTCTGAGAGGGAGTTTGTAAATTCTAAAACTTTCTCATTTGGTTTATTAAAAATCCAAGCGTAAATAAATTGAAAAATTGCTACAAAAAAGACAATTATAGAGATAAATCGTCCAATGACTAAAAATAGTACCATATATAATAATCGTGATAGTGATGGTTTTTTGTTTTCCATGGTGTAAACTCCTTAAAATAAATTTCATATTGATGATAACATAAGAATTTATAATATTTCCAAAAAACTATATTTTTATTTAATTTTATAAGGTTGACAAACTCTTACAAATCTTTTGTTAAAATCTCCTCTCTTAAAAATAATCTTATTTGAGAAAATAACACGAAAGGAGAAGAGATGTTAAAAGGCTGTAAACACTATTTTACAATGTTTGGCATACTTTTGTTTAGTATAAACTTAGAAATCAATAAGTTTTTATCACGCATAAGTGAACAGACAAAAAAATCAATCTTTGCAAAAGAGCATTTAAATACTTTAGAAATTCAAAACTCTATAAACAAACAACAAACATACCAATAAGGAAAAAAATATGAAAAAAACAAAACTTTCACTCTCACTCGCATTGGCTTTTTCAAGCCCAATCTTTGCTTCAAGCATACAACTAGATAAAATCACCATCACAACACCCACTAAATCAGCCCAACTTTTACAAAATACAACTGCAAATGTTGATATAATTACAGCAGATGAGATACAACAAAGAGGCTATACAACTCTCCAACAAGCATTGAGTAGTGTTAGCGGAATTAATCTATCAAGCAATGGCGGTCTTGGGCAAAGTAGCTCAATAAAAGTTAGAGGTTTTGACTCAAAAAGAGTTTTAGTTCTTATAGATGGCGTTAGATATAACAATCCAACTTCATTAGATGGAGCAGAGTTTTCAAACTTGATGATTGAAAATGTAAAACAAATTGAAATCGTAAAAGGTGCCCAATCAGGTGTATGGGGAGCAGATGCAACTGCAGGAGTTATAAATATCATCACCAAAAAAACGACAAAAAATGGTTTTAATGCTTCAATCAACGGTGAATCTGGAAGTTTTAATACTCAAAAATATGGATTTAGTACAGGCTACAAACAAGAAAAATTTGACATCTCTTTAAATGCACAAAGATTAACAACTGATGGTTTTAGTGCCAAAGTACCTAAAGATATGGATGTAGATGATTTTGAAGATGATAGTTATGAGAATAACTCAGCAGATATAAAAGCTGGATTTAATATCACAAACAGAGATAGAGTTGAACTCTTTTATAATTATATTGACAGTTCAACTAATTATGATGGATTTAACTCTGATCCTATAAAATCAGCAAATGATTCTTTAGCTACAGTTGACTCTAAACAGCAATTTTTTGGTGCAAATTATACAAGAACTGTAGGTGAAAACCAGACAAAACTTTATGTAAACAGATCAAAGTTTGAGCGATACTACCCAAATGGATACACTAAAAATTTTGATGGTAGTGTAGATGAAGTGGGATTAAATAGCGTGATAAAATATGCAAAAGATGGCTATTTAAGTATGGGATTAGATCATAAAAAATTTACTCATAAAAATGAAATTTCAAAAAACTATACTAATCAAGGGGTTTTTATAACAAATTTAAAATCATTTGAGGGAGTTAATGGTGGTAAAACTATCTTTAGTCAATCTTTAAGATTTGATAAATTTGAGTCATTTGACAATCAATTTACTTATAAAATTGGTGTTAAACGCTTTCATAAACATATTAAAGATTTTTGGACATCTATAAACTACGCAACAGCATATAATATACCATCACTATACCATCTATATAGTCCATTTGGTAATATTTTACTAAATCCTGAAGAGACAAAAGAGCTTGATATAACACTAAACTATAAAGGTATCGGTGTTACTTATTTTCGAAATAGTATTGATAATATGATTGATTATGATTTTGTAACCAGTAAATATGCTAACATAAAAGGTAAAAGCAAATTAAATGGTGTAGAGGTAGCCTATTCAAATACATCTGAGGCTTTAAGCTTGGCATATAATATCAACTACACTTATCTAAAAGCTGAAGATAAAGATGGTAAAAAACTACTCAGACGACCTAAAAATAGTGCAAATCTTTCTTTGGATTATTATGGGCTTGGAGATGCACATGTAGGAGCGTTGATCCAGCATGTAGGAGAACAAGATGATACAAGTGGTAAAATAAAGGGTTATACAGTAGTTGATTTTATTGCTGATTATGATATAAATTTACAGTTTAATATATATACAAAAATTAATAATATTTTTGATAGAAAGTATCAAAAAGTTATCGGTTATAGTACAAGCCAGAGAGCATTTTATCTAGGTTTTAGATATACTATCAAATGAAAACAGTACTAGAGGTAAATTTACCTTTATTTAAAATTGGTGACAAAGAGATTTTAAAAGAGATCTCTTTGCACCTAAAGAAAAGTGAAAATCTTACAATTTTAGGTCAAAACGGAGCTGGTAAAAGTACTTTGGCAAAACTACTTTGCGGACTTATAAAAACCGATAGATCAATAAAAATAGATGATACATTTATAGAGCTTTTAGCTCATAAAAAAAGAGCGAAACTTATAAACTACATACCACCTAAACTCTCTATTTATGATACCTATATAAATGTTTACGATTTTTTAGCACTAAATAGGCATCAAACAAAGATCATAGAAGTTTTAAAACTCTTAGGGCTTTTAAAATTTCAAAACAGTTATTGTAGTGATCTTAGTAGTGGTGAACAGCAATTGTTGCTCATAGCTTCGGCATTGGTACAAGATGCAAAATTTACTATCTTTGATGAGCCTACAAGTAATCTAGACCCCAAAAAAACAAAAATTATTTTTGATTTACTCAAAGATAAAAAATATTTAAAAAATAAGATAATTATTACACATGATCTTCAATTTGCTTCAAAATTGGGTTATCCAATTTTATATATTGACAAAGGCATCGGTAACTATTATAAGAGTTCTCAAAAGTTTTTTAGCTCTTATAATTTAGAGCTAATATTTGGTGATAGTGTTATAAAAAATGGCGAAGATGTGGTGATTGGATTGTGAAAGTTTTCTATTTTATTGTTATATTGTTTTTACTATTTTTTTCTGCCATTGTTGGTAAAGTTGACTTGAATTTGATGAAAATTTTGGACAGTTCGACCATTGACCATCAAATTTTTACACAGATTCGTTTTCCTCGGGTAGTGCTAGCATTTGTTAGTGGTGGGGTTCTTGCTCTATCTGGACTTTTGTTTCAAACTCTTTTTAGAAATCCTCTCACTACTCCCTTTACATTGGGCATCTCAAGTGGCGCAACGCTTGGTGCTGCTATGGCTATTATCTTTGGCTTTACGAGTAGTTTTTTTGGATTTTCTTTTGTTTCACTTTTTGGATTTTTAGGAGCTTTGAGTACTGTTTTATTGATCTATTTTTTTTCTAAAAAACTACCAACAAGTAGCGATCAAAGACTTATTCTTGTTGGAATTGCTCTTAGCTTTTTATACTCATCAATCCTTTTAATTATCTACTACTTGAGTGATTTTCAAGAGAGTTATCTTATCCTTAGATTTACGATGGGAACTCTTCTAACTGTTGGTTTTACAGATATCATACCAGTTATGATGAGTGGAATTTTAATAATTTTTATGGCTTTAAAATATACAGATCAATTAAAACTTTTATCAATATCTAGTGAATTTGCTTTTTTAAGAGGAGTCGATGTCCAAAGAGTTTTAATTACGCTCTTTACAATAATTTCTTTAAGCGTTGGTATACTCATTAGTATCGTCGGACCCATCAGCTTTATAGGACTTATAATCCCTCACATCATCAAGATACTCTTTAAAAAAAGTATAGACAAAATTATCATACCAACTTTTGTAGCAGGAGGTACATTTCTCCTTGCTTGTGATACAATTGCTAGGACTCTACCAACAACCTCTGAGATACCAGTAGGAATTATCACCTCATTGGTTGGTGGTATAGTATTTGTCTATATCTTAATTGGACAAAAAAGATAAATTTAATCAATCACAAAAGAGATTTTTGCTGTGATTCTGTACTTTGAAATTTTATTGTCAGTAACTTTTGCGCTCTTCTCTTGAATGTAAATAGATCTGATGTTTCTTACAGATTTAGATGCCTCTGTAATTGCATTTTGTGCTGCATCTTCCCAACTCTCAGTTGATTGTGCTAATACTTCAATAACTTTAACAACTTTTGACATAATTTGCTCCTTAATTTGACATGATTTCATTATACTACAAAGATTTTGTAAAGTAAATTAACCTAAAAATCTATAAATTTTCTGTAATAATTAAATTTAATCAATTTAATCAAAATTAAATAAAACAACTGTTACAATTATTTTCTAGTTTAACTTTTTAAGGAGCTTTCATGAAGAACATGGCCAATGAATCACTTTTAACGCTGTTTGGGTATTCCATAAACGACGCATCAAAAACCCACATAAAAAGGGTAGTGCATAATACGAAAGGATTTGAACGAATAAAGAAGCATATTGTTAATTTAAATGATACGCTTAAGCCACATAGATCACACATTACTCTCTCAAACTCAAAGGATTACTTAAAAATAAAAATTAGGTCAATTTCATCAATGACACAACCAAGTCATATAAATGAAATTATTCATAATTGGGCTACAAAATACAAAATAGAGTTACAAAAAGTTAAAAATAAAGATACATATTATATAGTTGGGGCAAAATAAGTTTTACTCTTCAATATAAAAATAGAAAGTCAGAATATCCTGTCGGAATTTCTGATACGGAGTTTTTTTGTGGCAATATTGTCACAAAAGGCTCATTTGTCATCCTAGCAAATCTCATATTTATCCCTAAACCATAAGTTAAATACATTGATCCTGCAAATACAATTAGTTTATCTTTTTCTGTGGCTAATACTTTATGTGTTAAGTAGCAGTCCAGAACTAAAGAATATATATTTGTCAAAGTATTTTTAAGTAATTTAATTAAACTATTTTAATATAAGTGGAGGTATGGCAGAATGAACTTTGTTAAAACCTAAATAATCTATATGTTAAAAGTTTATCCAAAAGTAAGCAGTAAAGCTTACATAGGTTAAGTTATGGAAGGTGATATGCAAATTTTTCTATTTTTTCTATTTTTTATCTCATCTTTACACTCCTTTGAGATAGATATTGATTGGCTTAAATCTGAAATAAAAAATAATCCACAAGAGACAACTCAAAGAGTTCTTTTAGCACATTATTATATCAATCAAGGAAACCTTAGTGAAGCTAAAAAATTAATAAATAGAGTGTTGAGTTTAGACAAAGAGCATAAAAAAGCAAATTTCTTAGCACATGAGATAAAAGAGTTAGAGCAGATATCTTTACAAATTGGAGAGAGTAAACTCTCAAAATCCAAAAAACTTATCTTCTATCTTGATAATCTTCATAAAAATGCAAAACATAAAGAGCTTACATCAAAATATGAGCTGTTTATGAGAAATAATGTAATGTTGTATGACAGAGCTCATTTCGATGCAATTAAAAGCTATATATATCTAAAAAAATACCCACTAGCGTTTGATATAGTAGAAAATTCATCTCTTAGTCCACAAGATAAAAATTATCTAAAAGCAGAAATACATGTCGCAAAAGGAGAGAATACAAAGAGTATACTTTTATATCTTTCGGCGTTAAAATATGGTGATAGAGAAGATATAGTAGTTGGATTATATGGTCAATATATAAAAAATAAAAATGAAAAAGAGGCAAAAAAGCTTTTTGATTCTTTTAATAGTAATCCTACAAGCCAAATTTCACAAGCGTTAAAGAGAAAAAAGAGTGAATTAACGGATAAAAAAATTGCATACTTTAAAGAAAGTTACAATCAAAAAGATTCATTTTTTGCAATGCAACAATATTTTTTTGTACTTAAAGATTTGGGTAAAAAAGATGAATCTTTAACTCTTCTTTTAAATCACAATAAAAAGCATCCAAAAGATGAACAATCACTACTTTTTATAGCAAAAAATTTATATTGGAATCAAAAGATAAAACAGAGTCAATTGGTGTTAAGTCCAGTTATAGATAAAACCAATGATATAAATATTATAAGATTGTATAAAAAAATCCAAAGAGATGGTGATCTTACAAAAGCAAACAGTATATTAAAAAGTGCAATTATTTATCATAAAAAAGGAGATTATAACAAGGCATTAAAACAGTATCGTGCCTATTATGAGATAGTTAAAGATCCAAAAATTGCAAAAGAGATTGCACAGCTTTACTTTTTCCAAGAAAAAGAGCAAAAATCACTCTTTTATTATGAGCAGTATCTAAATAGTAATCCAAATGATCATAAGGTTAGATTTAGCTATGCATCTGCTCTTGATGTATTGAAAGAGTACAAACAATCAGCTATGCAGTACAAAAGTGTAGCAATGATAAAAGATGATCTTCAAACACTTGCGCTCTATAGATATGCAAATGCACTTATGAAACAAAATGAGACAAAAACATGGAATAGATCAAAAATGATTTTTACCAAACTTAAAACGAAACTAGAGCAACAAGAAAAATCAAAAAAAAGAGATGACCTTTTAAAACATACAAAAAATGCACTAAAAATAGTAAGTAAACCTATGCCAAAACCTAGCAGATATAGAGATATCACACTTGGCGCGGGACAGAAAAAAATTTTAAGAAAAGATATAACACTAGTCGGTATAAAAATAGAGAAAAGAGATGTTTCATCGATAGAATCTTTGCTTAAGTTAGATGATAGTCCCAAATGGCAAAATTTAACACTGAGTATGTTTTCATTACAAGATAGTGTGATAAAAAATACATCATATGGTATGCGTATTGATCATGTCGCACAAATTGCTAAAGGTTCACTATCTTTAGAAGCAAAAAGATCGACTTTTAAAGCACAAAAGAAAAAACAAAATGTAAATACTTTTTTGACACATTTAAATTATCGAGATTTCTCTGTAGGAGTTGGTGTCAATCGATTTAAAGATTTTAACGATCCTATATTTGCACTCTCGTATCGTAAAGCTTATGAAAACCATAACTTAACTTTTGGATTAAGACAGATAAATGGAGCATTTATTAACAATAGAGCTTGCATGATTGATAACAAATTAAATGCCATAGAGTTTTCTGTATATGATGCAATTTTATTACCAACTCTTGAACAAACTGAGGTGAGTGTTAAAATAGGCAAATACGATAATGGTATCCATGTAAATAGTTGGGTTGATTATCCTGTATCAAAGTTTTTATATAGAGATTTTGAAAATATACTCTCTTTTTCTGGAAGTTATGAATATAACTCAAAACAAGGAACATGTTATGAGTCGGCACACTTTTTTGATGGAAGTTTTATGCAGATAAAACCAAAAATATATCTAAGCGATAGAGGATTTATCCAAGGCATAGGAGCTGTGGGTTATTCACTTGAAAATAGTGATATCTTATATAACTATGGCTTAGTTATAGGTATGAGAGTTTATGGTGATTTTGATCTTAGGGTAAATTGTCGTCACTATCAAAGTGGATACAGTCCAAGGGGAGCAGATGAGTGTTATGCATCACTGTCATATATATGGTAAGGAGTTAAACTATGCAAATAACTAAAAATCTTGATCAGATAATATCTCTTAAAGCTGAAGAAAATAGTTGTCTAATCGGATTTGCTATGAAGCTTCACAAACAGTATACAGATACAAACATGTTACTTCTTTCACACAAAGAGTCCTCATTTGTGGAAGATTCACTAAGAGAGTTAAAAGATGGTATGGATGATTTTGATAAGATATATCCATCTGTTCGTTTTATGTTTTTAAAAGAGTCTTGGAGTATATTGGACAAGATGTATGGAAAGACTTTTTTTATCAATGAGATACAAAAGATCATGAAAGATAAGGATTATACAACTCACTATTTTCATAGAATTGATACGCTGTTTGATGGTTGTATCAAACGAGATATCGAGCGAATTATATCTGATATTATTGAAGTTGCTAGGTATTATCATAAAAAAGTTCTCTTTTCGTTTAACGATAAAACAAGGTTGGGGCATGTCATAGATGAAGTTATGAATGACAAAATAGATTTGGAGTTTCTTATCGAAAAAGACTCTTACGGTGTATGTCAAAGAGAGATTCAAAAGTATAAAAAACAGCAGACAAGTATCTTGCTCTACTCTGATAAAAAAGAGCTTATTGATTTTCACCACTATATCTTCAAAGAGGATGAGTTTATAAATTTTCAACAAGTTTTAGAGTTAGATGAAAAAAACTATAACCTTGTAGATGATACAGATATTATAATCTTTAATTTACAAAATATCTCTTTAAAAAATGAGTTGTTAGCATATGTAAAAAATCAGAATTTAAAAACAAAGTTTCTTTTTTTGAGTGATGTAAAAGCGGTTCGAAAAAGAGACAAACTTAGTGAAAATGAAAATGGTATATCTTACATGTATGGCAAACAGTTTAATTTGCTTGAATATATCTATTCGTTAGAAAAAGTTATAGGTAGAGATTTTTATACATCTGCTTTGAAAAAAATTGATATAACAACTCATGTGAAATATTATGAAGATTTTGAAGAGTTTAAAAGTGTTACTGATACCTTTGAAAAACATCGTATTTGTTGTAGTGTAGTCTCTGTCAATTACCAATATAAAACAACACTCACTAAAGCTACACTTGAAAAATGCATCAGAGACTTAGATATGGTTTATCATGATACAGAGAGTAGAAGATTGTTATTTGTATTAGTCGATGTACTTCCTAGACAAGCTTTTTTATTGATCTGTGATCGTTTAAAAGAGTTAGATATCAAACATCAACCAGAACATATTTTTGATACATGGAGATATATATCTTCTATGCAAAAAAGAGAAGAACAAAAAGCACTTTTATGATCAAAATCATACCTCTTATTTTCATACTATTGACTTTTATGCTAGGAAGTCTTTATCAGTTAAATTATATTTATAATTCACAAGATTTTTTTGTGCAAATTAGTGTAGTTTTTATTTTGATCTTTTCATTGATAGTTATTGCCCGTTATTTTATTTTGTTACTATTTTCTATGTTAAATCTCTTAAAAAATGTTAAAGAGGAAAAAGAGTTAAAATTTGATCAAAGCAAAAAAGTGTCGGTTATTGTTCCTTGCTATAACGAGGCAAAAGTCATCAAAGCCTCTTTGGAGAGCTTAAAAAACCAGACCTACTCAAACTATGAGATTATAGTTGTTGATGATGGAAGCACTGACAATACATATCTAATCTCAAAATATATGGAGTATGAAAAAGGGACTAAACGACATATTACTCTTACAAAACCAAACTCAGGCAAAGCCAACTCATTAAACTTTGGGATAAAACGAGCAAAAGGTGAATTGATACTTACCGTAGATGCAGACTCTAAACTCTCAAAAGATGCCATAGAGTTGATGGTAAGTTATTTTGACGATCCAAAGATAGGGGCAGTTGCTGGTTTTGTCTATGTAACTAACCAAAACACACTTTGGACAAAACTTCAAGCTCTAGAGTATATACAAGGTCTTAATTTAGTAAGAAATGCACAAGCATACTTTAAACTAGTAAATATAGTACCAGGTCCAATTGGCATGTTTAGAAAATCGGCAATTTTAGAAGTCGGTGGATATAAAGATGACACATATGCAGAAGATTGTGATTTGACGCTATCTCTCATCAGTAGGCATTATAAAATTGATTATGAGATAGATGCTATCTCTTATACAGAAGCACCGGAGTCTCTTTTAGATCTTTTAAAACAGCGTTATAGATGGACTAGAGGGATATTGCAATCAATTTTAAAACATAAAGAGATGATTTGGAAAGTACACAAAAATTTTGCCATGACTTTGGTGATTTGGTACATGTTATTTGAAGCAATTTTTTGGCCAATTGGATCAATATTTGCAAATATTTTCATCATATATATAAGTATTACCTCTGGATATAGCGAGATACTTATATATTGGTGGATTATTTTTACGGTACTTGATGTTTCAGCAACTCTTTATTGTGTTAGTGTGACAAAGGAGCGTTTAAGACTTGTCTTTTATGCTATCTATTACAGGATATTTTTTGTAAATGTTATCAATGTTGCAAAAGTATTTGCGACCATTGAAGAGTTTTTTGGTTTTGACATGAATTGGGGAAAATTAGAACGAAAAGGAAGGATATAAATGCAGTTTGATATTTTAGAGGTATTATCTTATACCGTAGTTTTTATAACTATACTGACTATGATTTTTGGCATAGTTGCGTATTATTTATATAAAATAAGAGAAAAAAGACGCACAAGAAGAGGACTAGAAGATAGTTTAAATGAGTCTGAAGATGACAAATATCTCTACTTTAGACAGAAGGAGTTACTGTTATGAGCAAAATTTTAGAGATAAAAAAAGATAACTATGGTTTAAAAATGTTGTTGATGATTGCTCTACTGCTCACTGTAATGGTAGCAATGTTCTATCAAATTCAACAAAAAAAACCAATTGTTCAAAACCCTGTTCTACCTATAAAAAAAGCAGAAACAATATATCTTTTAAAATCTTATTCCACAGCACTTATTTATCATAAAAATGGATTAGCAAAAGATAAATATTCCCAGAGGCTAGGACAATTTGGCAATTTTATCACTTCACTTGGATATAAAAGTAAACAGATACAAGAGTCTGAGATAAAATCTCTTAAAAAAGATGATACTCTTTTCGTTGTTGATACTCTCTCACTTAGTAAAACTACAAAAGAAGATATAAAAAATTTTGTAAAAGATGGAGGAAATCTATTTTTTAATTTTACTGCAGGTTTTAGTGATGAAAATGGCAAATATATAGGAGAGAATTTTGTCAGTGAAATTACCAAACTCAGATTAAGTCCAAAGAAAAAGTTTGTAACTTTTAGTGAAGGGACTTTTTTGACGCAAAGAATTCTCTCTGTATTGGAAAATGAAAACAGCGGTATATTGCTTGAAACTTCTCTTTATGATCAAGTTCCTATCTATAAAACACCAAAAGAGATTAAACCTGATTTTCTTTTAACAACATATGACCAGACAACACCACCTTTAGCCAAAGAGAGACTCAACAACTTTACACTATCACAAGCAGGTGCAGCGTGGCATGGGTATTTAGGAGATGGTAAATGGTTTTA
>CAYUSV010000010.1:15098-32688 GCA_964447385.1 uncultured Campylobacterales bacterium
CAGATGATAAAAAATCTAAGCCAAGGTGGATTTAAATATATACTTGGAAAAACCCAAAAACATCTTTATCCAAGAGTAGATGAGATAGAAAAAGATTTGTTGATAATTCCTCGTCATGGTACTGATGATTATAGTTATCTTATAAATTTAGACTGGGATCAAAACAATATCTTAAATCAGATAAAAAAAGAGACGGAGTTTGTAACCGCACTTGATGGGATTTATACATTGAGTGTCCATACACATCTTTTTGCTTATGGTAGCAATATCAAAATAGTTGAGGACTATTTTAAATATCTAAAAAAACATCCAAACCTCACACCTCTTGATGGAAAAACTATTACACAAAAAGTACAAGAAAATAGAGATATTCATCTGGAGTACTTCATAAAAAATGGTAAAATCACCATAACTATAGAAAATAGAGGTAGACATATGATAAAAAATTTCTACGCTAGAGTGTTTAAAAACCCAAATCTAGAAGTAACTCTTGCCAATGATTATCACTCACAAGCTTCGATAGAGTCAAAAAACAAAAATAGTGTAGATATAAGATTTAGATATCTTGAGCCAAACACAAAGATAACTCTACAAATGGAGCTTAAGGAAAGTTTATGAGATATTTTTTGTTATTAACTTTTTTTGTTATCTTTTTACACGCAGACAAAGATGTTACTAATTATTACAAAAAATGGAAAGAGAGTTATCTTGTATCTGAAAAAGATGGGCTTTATAGAGTAGCAACTGATAAAAATGACAGACAAAGAACCGTTTCAGAAGGACAAGGCTATGGCTTACTTATAGTCTCTTTGATGGCAAAAGAGGACAAAAATGCACAAACTATATTTGATGGATTATGGCGATATTCTAGGAAATACCCAAGCACTATATGCAAAAATTTGATGACTTGGCAAATTCCTGAAAAAAAAGGTGAAAGTGATAGTGCTTTTGACGGTGATGCCGATATAGCTTATGCTTTGATAGTAGCAGACAAAATCTGGGGAAACGAAGGTGCTATCAACTATAAAAAAGAGGCAAATATAGTTTTAGATGCTATCTACAGATGCACAATAGGCAAAGAGAGTCATTTACCTCTTCTTGGAGATTGGGTAGATCCAAATGGAAAAAAATATAATCAATACACAGCTAGAGTTTCTGATTTTATGATAGGACATTTTAAAACATTTTATAGGTTTAGTGGTGATAAAAAATGGCTAAAAGTTGCAAAAGCTTCACAAAAAGCAATACAAGATGTGCAAAATAAAAAAACTGGACTCATTCCTGATTTCATCAAATATGATAAAAAAAATAGTCGTTATATCCCTGTCAAAGATGGTTTTTTAGAGACACATGATGGGGCATATTATTATAATAGTTGTCGCGTACCTCTTCGAATTGGCACAGATGCTGTGATAAACGACGATAAAGTATCTAAAGAGATTGTAAAAAAACTCTCTAATTGGATAAAAAAAACAAGCAATAGCGATCCGCTAAAGATCAAAAGTGGCTTTGAGCTTGATGGTAAAGTGATAGGGGATTATTTCTCTATCGTATTTGTGGCACCTTTTGGTGTGGCGGCTATGAGTGATAAATCAGATAAAAAATGGTCAGAAAAGATTTATAATGTTGTAAAAAATCGATACGAAAACTATTATGAAGATAGTGTAACTCTTCTTAGCATGATGGTGATGCGTAAAATTTTTATAGATCCGACTAAATAAACCTCTCATATACCCAAAATATAGCTATAAATGCAGTAAAAACTGAAAATCCATATAGTAAAACATACTTATAAAACCAACTTTTTCTAATCAGAAAAAGCAGAGGCACAACCAAAGAAACTATCACAATTTGTCCTATCTCAACTCCAAGGTTAAATCCTAAAAGAGATTGTACTATTTGGCGTGAAGTTATAAGCATCTCATTGAGTATGTTTGCAAAACCAAATCCGTGTACCAGACCAAATCCAAAAGCAATTAACCATACTTTTATTTTTATAAAACCAAATAGATTGTTAAGTGCTGTAAAAAGCACTGAAAGTGCAATAATTATCTCTATAGCTCTAATATTTACAGAAACTACATCAAGCACACTTAGTGCAAGTGTGATAGAGTGAGCAACGCTAAAAGCTGTAACGATTTTAAGTACATCTATAAGTGTATTTTTCAAAGAGTTTTGAGGAGTAATTCTATTTTTTTCATAATAGATCACAGAGGGAATTAGTAACATCAGTAAAAATAGTATATGATCAAATCCTATCCAAATATGCCAAATACCTTCGACTAGAAAATTTAAAAATGATTGTAGTTTTGAAGCTTTTTTTAAATCGATACTGATTTTTGATTTAAACGAAGATAATATCATCGGCTGTGAACTATTTTGATCTTTAAATGATATAAAAGCTTTTTGTCCACTATCAATATCAAAAAATAGATCATAAAATATTGTAATCTCGTTTTTTGGTTTTGGACAATTAAGATCGATAAAAAGCTTTATATAAGATTGATGAATACGACGATAAACTTCAAAATTTACAGCATTTTTTTTACACTTTATTCCATCAGCTAAAATCTTTATATGAGGCAATACAAAGTCAATAATCTCCTGTTTCTTAGCTCTAACCTCTCTCCATGAGATAAGAGAGTTGTTGTTTTCATCAAGTGAGATAAATTTCTCCAAATTATCAGATTCAAAATCAAGAATCATCTTTGGTGAATTATCTATTTCAATGGTTATGTAGTTCTCTTTTAGTATATCAGCATTTATAGTAAGAGTAAAAAATATAAAAAGTATTATTAGTTTCATACTATTCCGATAAGATTTTTTATATTATACTATAGCTCTTTTATAAGGGGATAAGAATGAAAAAACTTTTTTTACTCATAATTTTGATATTTATAACAGGTTGTGGCGATAGTATAAAGCCAAAAGATAATCCATATCAAATACACAATGATATCACGGTAACAATTTTTTGGGTTGGAGAAGAAGCTAGCAAAGATAATGGAAAAATAACAAATATAGTAAGTGCGTGGGATGTTAACTGGGTATCAAACTTTGGTGGTGTTGATGACCCTTATAATAGATCCTTAGAATTTAAGCCTAAAGAGAATCCATTTTATTTTGCTTTACCTTACAATGATTTGGACAAAGATAATTATGGAGCTAAAAAAACCGATATATCATACATCCCATGGGCAGATGAAAACAGTAATAAAGGATCAATTTGCAAAAATAGATGGATCAAAATAATAAAAGAGGATAAAATAGCATATGCCCAATGGGAAGATGTTGGTCCATTTGGAGAAGATGATAAAGAGTATGTCTTTGGAGACAAACGCCCTAAAAACTCGATAAATGACCATGCAGGACTAGATGTCTCTCCTGCTGTTAGAGATTTTTTAAAATTAGAAGATATAGATAAAGTAAATTGGCAATTTGTAGATGATATAGATGTTCCAGATGGCCCTTGGATGGAGATTATAACGACTAGCGATGTAAACTGGGATTAAATCAACCAATAACTCATATCAAAAATATCAGAAGTCGCCAACAGGCTTTTCCAGCCAGAGGATTCTAAATACATCAACCGCCCACCAAATTCACCGACAATATACTGCTGTTTATAGATGGGAAATGTACCGATACTTATCGATGCAAAAATAGCAGATGAGTCTATGGGCGTCTCATATCTATCAAATTCACACAAATGAATAGCATAAAGACTCTCATGCAACATCTTGTTATCTTTTAGTGATTGGCTTACTATATAGTACATAGGATAGATAATCGGTGGATTCTCTATAATATCACAAATATATAATCGCTCTTTTCTTTTTTTATACATTTACTCATTTTACAAAAAATTGTACAGCAAATTAAATTATATTTCAAATTGAAATATAATTTAATTTGCTGTACAATCACGAATGGAGGAAGTTATGAAAATTACTATATTATTGTTTTTTTGTCTTGTTACTCTTTTTGCAGGAGCCGATTATTCAAACACTCAGGCTTATCAATCATATCAAGTTCCCAAACTTCATCATCCCTCTTTTGTAGTTTATGATGAGAGAAAAAATGATTTAAAAGGTCTATATTCACCTCTTGTGGGAGAGTGGAAAGATGCGAGAGTAGTCGGTGATTTACTTGTTGAAGGGAAGGTGGTTTGTGGTAGTTGTCATGTTTCAAACTCCACAGAGTATAGGTTGGGTGAAGTAAAGGAGTTGAGAGTAGGAAATTCATTTAGCACTCTTTGTCTATCTTGTCATGATAAGTAATTTCAAAGCTTAACACTTTTTTTACACTTTTTTATGTTAAGATGAACTTTAATAATTTAAAAAGGCAAGTGATGTTTAAAAAAATACTTTTTATATCTATTTTTATATTTTCAAGTTTAGCAAATGCGGCTAATTTACCAAAAGATAAAAATTTTGGAATAGAGACAAACCCATTTTATCTACTTGTAGTTAGTTCAGGTGAAGATACGATGCTTAGTGGAACTTTTTCATATTTTGATCATACAAATAATGCAGAGATTGCAATACCTATACATATAATGCATCTTGATAATGATTACAAACAAGAGACTATTGATGTGCACTATCGAAAATTTTTAAACAACCATATAGGTGGATTTTATTTGAGTGGTTTTGCTAGAGTTGCTAGGCTTCGTGGAGAGACTGATTATAGTCAAGATTATAAATATGCAAAACAGACAAAATTTGGAGGTGGCATGGGTATTGGGGTTAGGATATTTTCTAGTTTTGGGCTATATTGGGGGGCGAGTTTGAGCCTTGGTAGATATCTAACAGGAGATAATGACACATTTCGTTCAGACTCATTTACGCTCACAGATGATCAGCCTTATATATTTGATGTTGAGTTTTTTAAATTTGGATATTCGTTTTAATTACTCTTTTTTACTCTCTAGTGCTAGATTGTTTAAGCCGTGTTTGTTTAAAAGATCTAGCAGTTTTATAACCCTTTCGTAGACAACATTTTTATCGATTCTAACATTGATGGCTTTTTGTTTGTCCGTAACTTTTGCAAATGCCATGTCTAACTCCTCAAAGCTAATCTTTTCTCCTTTTAGTGCAACTTGATTTTGGCTTAACTCTATATTTATATCCTCTTTTTTTATCTCTTTTGTAGCAGAGTTTGCATCAGGAAGTGTTAGTAAAAGCGCTAACTCATCTTTTTTGAAAGTCGAGCTAACCATAAAAAATATCAAAATCAAAAAAACCACATCTATAAGAGGTGTTAGATCTGGTGTTAAATGTTCTCTTCTTTTCATAGGTTATTTCCATAAATTTTTTGACTCATCTTTTTACCTAATTTTACCTCTAATTTATCAAGCATACCAATTAGATAATTATAACCTATATAGTGAGGAATAGCCACAACAAGCCCTCCAACAGTTGTGATAAGAGCTAGTGAAATTCCTCCGGCAAATACGCTAGGATCATCGAGCCCTTGTTTTGAGATAGCTTCAAATGCACCCAAAACGCCGATAACAGTTCCCAAAAGCCCAAGCAGTGGAGCAATTGAGGCTATGATACGAACTGTACTCAAACCTTTTTCATATCTAACCATTTTCTCTGCCAATATATCTTTACCAAGTGCTATCTGCTCATTTTTAGCATCTATATTTATATCACCATAGACTTCGGATACAATAGTATCGATTTTTGATTTTGCTATAAAAAACTGTATAAATTTTACAATCATCGTAGTAAATCCTACGATATTTAAAGTTAACAATATATACATGATAACCCCACCTTGATCCAAGTAATTCATTATATCCATTTTCTATCCTCCTATTAATTTAAACTCTATGGGCATAACAATATCCATAAACTCTTTACCTAACTTCTTAGGGATTGCTTCTAAAGTCGTAGATTTTATAGTCTTTATCGCACCTTTTTTAAGTAAGTTTTTTGGACTATTTAATACCCTGATATCTGTTATGCTACCATTTTTTTGGACTACAAATGCCACTTTTACCACACCTTGCATACGAAGTCGCTTTGCCATTTTTGGATAAAAGAGATTTTTGCGTATCGCTTCTCTAATTTGATTTGCATATTTATCTCTCAAAGTTGCTCTGTCTATCGTAGAAATTGGTGTAACGCTTGTTTGTTCAATAACCGGCACAGGTACTATCTCTTTGACTATAGGTTTTGAAACTATAATTTGCTTTTTTAATATTTTTTTAGGTTTGGATTTTGGCTTAGATTTTAGTTTTAGTTTTGGTTTTACAACTGGTTTAGGCTCAGGAGGCAATATAATCGGCTGAGGTTTTGGTGCCGGTTTTTTTACCACTACTGAGCTCAGCGTGATATGATGCACCTTATCTTTTGGTTTTGATATAGCACTCTTTTTAACAACAGAAGATTTTAAAACCATATAGTGAGCCATACTCACAACTATAAAAATACCAAAAATCCATAACCTACCCAAAAACTCTACCTAAAACCGATAATTAACATGAATAGCTGGCAAAAATCCCATCTGATGATATTCGCCATCTTTCTCATAGTCATCATTATACTTTATTTCTGCTACATTCTTTTTAAATAGTGTCGTAATATTCATAAGCTCCAAAGAGAACTCTAAACTTCTATTGTTTGATAGTTTTTTTGTTTTCCCTATCTGGATATCTAAATCTATATTGCTTGGAAGTCTGCTACTATAAGGTTTTCCGTATATTGGTCTTTTATAGTTTTTACCCTCGTATGTATAATCCTCTGTGGCTATTATCGGAGTATAAGGTGCTCCATCGTTGTATTTTAAAGAACTAGAAATTCTCCAATTGTTTCCAAATCTATAATTTGTGTGTAGCTGTAGGGTATTTGGGATATCTCCCTCAAATCTATACTGTTTTTTATTATTTGTATTTAACTGTCTTTTTGCCTTTACATAAGTATATGAAGCGATAATATCTAAATTTTCGAGTTGTTTTTTGTATGTGATATCTAAGCCGTATGCTTCACCTTTTCCAACTGCTTCATATTTCGTAACATCATCACTAATTGCAAGATTTTTAAAATTTTTAAAATATGGTTCAACTACCAACGAAGAGTTATCACTAAACTTTTTTTGAATACTAAAAGTATAGTGATCGGAAAACTCATAAGTGTTAATTTTATTATTCCCAAACCCATCAATTACAAAAAGGGATTCTGGAAATTGTGAATACCTTCCAATAGCAGCGGAAAGCGTTAAATAATCACTCACATCATAAACATAAGCAACTCTAGGATCAACTCCACCTCCAAAATCTTGATACTTAGTATTCCAAGCTCTCAAACCATATCTAAAATGATTTTTTGGCGTAATACTCCAGATATCCTGTGCAAATAGTGTATATCCTTGCGCAGAAAAAGTTTTATCCAATTTCACAATATCTCTATCTGCAAGAACAGGATCAAAATCGGTAAAAGATGGATTAACCATATGTGTTTTTAGTGGTGTTTTTGTGTCAATTAACTCAAAACCAACCATCGGTTTATGATTTTTTAAAGTAAAAATACTCTCATGATATAATCCTCTCTTTTTGCTTGTGGCTTTTACAAAAAAATCTTTATCAAAAAGATTTAATTTTTGATCCACAATTACATAATACAAAAGAGTATGTGATGTAAAGTTCTCTCCCCCATATATCCATCTTGCACCAACCGTTGAAGATTTAATTTTTGAGTTTATCTTACCTACTGCAACAGGATCTTTATCTTTTTCCATCGTATCATACAGTTTCATCTCATCTTGGGCGGTAATCATCTCCAAAGAGAAGGCATGATCCCCTTTTGTTGTTGATAAAATTAGCTGTGCATCATAAAATTGTGGAAAAACTGTAAATGTAGTTTTTTTACTAGCATCTTTGTCATCTTTATCAAGCTCATCCATGATTTTAGTAGCGATAAGATCGATATAACTTCGTCTTGCTCCTATAAAAAGATTTGTATCTTCACCAAGTTTTGCGTCATAAGCAAAATCAGCATCATACATGCCAATATGAATTCGTCCACTATTGCTACCTGTTGGATATTTTGGAGTAATATCTACAACTGCTCCCATAGTATCGTAGCTAACATCAAATCCACCAAGATAAGCATCAATTTGCCCAGTCATTTCAGGAGCAATAACAGAATAAAATCCACCATAATGAAAAAGGTATCCGATAGGAAGATGATTTATCGTAAACTCTGTCTCTCTAGGTTTAGAGCCGTGGATATAAAGTTCGCTTCCATCATCATTGTTTGTGCTTACAATCCCTGCGAAAGATTTTAAAGCTTTGATAGGGTCACCGTTTGTACCTGCAATCTCTAAAGCTTGTTTAATTGTTATCTGTTTTTGCATCGGAGCAGATTTCATGAAGCTCTCTTTTTCGATTATAAAATCTCTACTATTATCGTCAGCTGCATTTATTTCTATTTTTTGTAGTTCTAAAGTTTCTGCTGTCATGATAAGCGGAAAAAGTAGCAGAAGTGTTGTTTTTTTCATTGTTAAAATCCTTTGATTGCAATCATATCAAAAAAAAATGAGAAAAAAATGAGATTTTTAGTAAGATTATATCTAAAATCAAGGAGTATCGCCATGATAAAAGATCTACTGAGTAGAGCAAAAGAGTCTATACAATCAGCAGATGCTATTTTGATAACCGCAGGTGCAGGGATGGGTGTAGATAGTGGTTTGCCGGATTTTAGAGGTAATGAAGGGTTTTGGAAAGCGTATCCGCCTCTTAGAAAAATTCAACTTAGTTTCAGCGAAATGGCATCTCCACAATGGTTTGATACAAAAGCGGAATTTGCATGGGCATTTTATGGACACAGATTAAATTTATATCGAAAAACTATTCCACATGATGGATTTGATCTGCTTCTTGATTTGGTAGAGAGAAAAAATAGCAACTATTTTATATACACATCAAATGTTGACGGACAGTTCCAAAAAGCAGGTTTTGATGCGATGAAGATAGTAGAGGTTCATGGTAGCATTCATCATCTACAGTGTTGTGAAAATTGCAGTGACCTTATATATCCAGCTGATGATATACAAATCAAAGTAGATATAGATAAATTTAAAGCCCAAATCTTAAGATGCCCTATTTGCAAAGGAGTAGCTAGACCAAATATCCTTATGTTTGGAGATTGGCACTACAACTCTAAAAGGACAGACAATCAAGAAGAATTATTTGACAAATGGTTAAAAAATATTCAAAAAAACTCTGAAAAATTAACAATCATAGAGATAGGAGCAGGAGAGGCTGTGCCTACTATCAGAAATTTTGGTAATTTTATATCTAGCAGATATAAAGATGCAAAACTCATACGAATAAATCCAGTAGATAGCCAAGTTCAAAACCCAGATGACATATCAATTTGTTTGGGTGGACTTAAAGGGATAAAGAGTTTATGCTCTACTACCTAAGTTCCTCTATTTACAATTTGAGATGTCTCAAATTTGTCAATATAGCCTAAAAGTTCATAATCATCACTCTGCTCTTTTAGGTAGCTTATATAATTTTTTATAGAATTAAAGCGAATAATTTTTCTTGAAGAGTCTATAGCCAGTTTTTTTAGTGCTTTTGTAGCTTGTTCATTGTTTCCACTTGTTAGTTGAGCTATGATGTGAAATCTTTCTGCAAAAGTTGTAAATACATCAGATATGTTGTTGCCGTTGTTTAACTCTGTTGCCAATGCTTTGTTTAAGTCATAAAATATAATATTTCTTAGATACTCCTCATGTTGGGATCGCTTTTGTAGCTGTTTTGTATTGTTTTTTACATATTTTGTCAGTTTTTCTTGTATCTCATTTTGTATCTCTGTAGTCTCTTCTCTAAAAAGTTTATTTATGTGTAGTGTGATTTTCTTTTCTGCTTGTTCTATCTTTTTTTCAGCCTCTTCTATGATTTTTTTCTTACTAAAATAACTCATAACACTTGCAAATGATATAACAGCTATTATGGCTGTTAATGCGGCAAGCATCAATCCTATCGTGCTATTCATGCCATCTAGTGAGTTTAATAGTTGTGCATTTACTATATTTATCACCTCTTCTTTGTTTAACTCTTTCACTGGTTACCCCTTATGAGTCTATCTAGTAGAGGGAAAAATTGTGTATCTTTTTTTGATTTTTCAACTAAAAATAGAGTTTTGTTATATCTCTCATCTTCGGTAATAGTTTGAAAAATATTTTTTTCATGCTCTCTTGAAGTGTAGAGAATAATTGGATTTATTATAAATGCATCTTTTAAATACTCTCTATATAAAATAGTTCCAGCCATCAAGTCATTTTCAATGATAACTTTATCGCCATTGGGCTTTACAAAACCCTCTTCTAAAATGAGCATGATGTCTATGATGAAAATATCTCTATGGTCAATTTGATTGTCAGATACTATATACTCTAAAAGCTCATTGATCTTTTCATAAGCTTTTATGGTGATATCAATTTCTGCAAATCTATCTGGCACTTCTATCTCTTGCTCATACGAAACAGATTCACACTCATCATCTAACCACAGTATAGTTCTCATTTTTACCCTTTATTTTAAAATATCTACAGGAAATTTGATTGAAAATACATTTTCACAAAAGCCACTATTTCCAATGGGTTTACAAAATTCTAACTTTACATTACCTCTCCATGCACCAGAAATTACTTTTGCAAAATATAGACCTGTCCCCTGATTCTCAAAATCCCTTTTTTTATATTTATCATCTTCACTTAATTCATCTCTAATAACTCTGCCACGAGTTCCTTTTTTAAATATAAAATCTTTTTCATCAGGATATATTCGATAGCCGATATTTTTAATAAATACATTGTAATAATATGGTGTTTTTTCATCATAAACTTTTATATTTGTTTGTGATTTTGAATATTTTATTGCATTATTTATTAAATTATTGATAACATCATGAAGCTGTTGTTTTGGAAGTTTTACGCTAAGTTTGTATTGTAAATTATTTTCATACATTATTTTATTTAAACTATACATTCTCTCTTGATGTGCTATAAGTATTTGGATAACACTATCGCTTACCTTTATATATGATCGATTTTGTTCGATTTCCAAAATATCTCTTTTTAAAATTTGATCATATTTTCTGATAGATTTACTAGGGTCTATCATCTTATGCAAAAAATGTTTGCTATATCCAGTATAATCTTTAATATCTTCTATATTTTTATATATACGATGTTTTCCCCATAAGGATGGATATACAACATCTTTGAGCCTAGTTTCAAGATCTTTTATCCGACTATTTGTGATATTTAAGTATTGAAAACTTTCATGTAAATTGGTCTCATCCAATAACTGTTTCTTGTACTCAATAGTAGATACTGTATTTAAAATAGAACCAATATGTAATGATATTCGTTTTAATATATTTTGGCAAAACTCATTATATTCACGATATGTTTTGTCAAATACCATAAGTGTTCCAGAGAGTGAGTTTGAGCGGTTTAAAATTGGGATAGCCATAAAAGATGATATCTTTTTTTGCAAAAACTCTTTGTTGTGCTTTAAGTAATAGTTTTTATCTGTTTGGTCATTAGGAATTTGCCCAATATCTGAGACAATAACAATATCAGAAGGTATCAAATTGTTATTTGAACTTAAAGTGTATTGTTCTTTTAGCTCATCATCATCTAAAAAATTAAATTGAGATATTAGAGTTAGTTCATCTAGCTCCTCTTTAGTGTGATAAACTTCTTTTTTATTTATCCATAAAAGTACACCATCACAAGCAAAGATTTTAGTAATATTTTCACAAATACGATCTATTTTTTTAGTGAATGCTCTATTTTGTTTTTGATTCACTCCTAAATCTTCTAGTAGTTCTAAAATATCTGTCAAACTGCTATCTACAATTTGTTCTATATAGTGTTGACTGATGATAGAGGAGTGTTTTAGTAAAAATTGCCTATCAATATTATCAAATTGAAAAGTACGAAATCCCAAAAAATGAACTATTGCAAAAATATTTTGATCAAATATAAGGGGGATACTCAAAACGGAGTTAACTTTTGGAGAATTTTTAAAGATTTGGGTATGTTTACCTTTGTCAAAATCATCTATGAGGTTTATTGGTTTTTGATCTTGATAATAGTCATTAATCATTTGATAAGAGATAGATTTTTTCAAAGTGTCTGGATCTTCATTCATCTTATCTAAAAGAGAGACAATCTGTTTTTTATACTCCTGTTTTAAGTTAGGGTGAGAAAGGAGTGAAAAAGTATTATTATAGTGATAATATCTAACAAAAAAATAGATATCAGCTTGTATCTTTAATTTTAGATAATTTAAAGCAGCCGTAGAAAATGCATCTAAGCTAGACGAAAAAGAGACTTGTTTAAATGATTTGTCACTAAACCACTCCAAAGACTCTAGCTCTCTTTTGCTTCGGTTTGTTTTTATCTGTTCAAGAAGTTCATTTGCTCTTGTGGTTTTTAAAAAAGTATCAAAGTTTTCTAGCTGTATATGTTTGATTTTTTTGCGGTTTGTTTGCTGTAAATGTATAAAAAAAGTTGCTAATTGCCTAAGTTGTAATTTGCTAAAACTATCACTTTGCGTGATTAAGTAAGTATATCTATAAGTTGTTCCAATTTTATCACATTGAAGGTCAAAAAGCTCTTTAGATATACGAGATCTATGCCTTAAAAGATTGATAAGTTCATAAGTGTGAGGTGCAATACCAAAATAGTATTTTAGATTTTTAATATAAGTGATAAAATTATCTTCATTTACAAAAATAGTGTCAAGAATAACAGGGCCAATGACTAAAATCTTCTCTTGTATCAATCTTGCTCTAAAAGTAAAATTTAAAAAAGTAAAATTTAAAACTTGTTCACTCTCATCTTTTTTTATCTTAAGTACAATATAAATTGAATGTAATAAACTCAAAAACCATAGAGTTTGATTCTCTTTTATTTTTTTATAAAAAAATGGATGTAGACTTGATTTTGTGTGATATATAAGATCATAAAGTTCTCTTATATGATCAACTTTTGTTTTTTTGAGTAGTTTTACTAGGCGATTTTCTTTTTCATTTTGTGGTTTTATAAAATCAGGTAAACTTTCAATTAAAAAAGAGATATCACGAAACCAAGACTCTTTACTATCATAACGAAAGTCAAGAAAATTTATCTTTTTACAATAAGAAAATAGTTTATCTTCATCAACCACATGTAAAAGTCTGATAGGTAGTTGAAAAAAAAGAGAGATACTCTCTTGTACACTTTGATCATAAAAGATCTTCTCTTTTGACAACTTCATAAAAGACCTCCTACAATAATGCAATTAATTAAAATTGTATCATAAATATAATTTAAGTTTTTAAAGTCTTTTATACAATACTTTCATACGAATGTTATAAATTGATCTATTGCTATCTACAGACATATCATGGATGAGTATTTTTACACTTACATTTTTATCACTATATTTTAACTCTAGTTCTTTATGGTTTTGTTCGCTGTAGCTACGACGTCTTAATTTTTTGTTGGTTAAGATTTTTTTGTAAAAATTGCTCATTTGGATTTTTGCTATGAGAATATTATGCTCTTTTATCTCTAGGCTATCTGTGGTTGGTTTAAAAATTGTATCTATTTGAGAGATACTATTTGTAAAAGTTTTAGGATTTGGGTATGGTTTGGTCTCTTGTGCCCCTTTGTTATAAATTAGCTCCACCATCCAATCATAACTTTTAATATCTTGTACTATAACATCTGGGCGATAGATAAAAAAACCAAAATCATCTTTATGCTTTTTTAAATCCCACCTATAGACAATATCAAATCCCAACTCTTTTGTCGCAAAATGGCTAAAAACAAAATGGTTTTCGTCATTTTGTTTTTTATACTTTGAAACTATCTTTGGAATTACTTCCTTTAGACTCTCTATGCCATGTTTTGAAGAGAGGTAGCGAATGATGTCTGAGATCTCATATCTTATCTGCATATCACTATTTTGTGAGAGCGGTTTGGCGTTTAAAAGTAAAGTTTTAAGTCGATTTTGTTGACTCACTTTGCTAATTTCATATGAGCTAAATGGCCCAACTTGAGATATTAAGATAGCAAGACTTAGGGTCAAAAACATCCATTTTAATTTAGCATCTTTTACGAGTATAAAATATAGTGATATACTAAATAGCCATACACCCAAAATAGAAACTAAATAACGAGATTCAGTCCATCCATATTCAGAAACTCTCATACCGATTGCCATGGCTAGCATCAGGGTTTGTAGAAGAATTCCTATAAAAAAATATCTTCTATATTTTTGTAGTCTTTCACTCCAAAGAGGCGTCCAAAACAGATAAGTGATGACAGCAACTGCCGAAAAGGCGATGATTATCCATGCTAAAATTCCTTTTGGCCAACTTTGTGTTAGGAGTATTTTAAAAGTGTATGTATAAAGAATCAAAAAATAACCAATACTCAAAGGTGTGAGTATATATTTTGTAAAAATTAATTCTACTTTTGTGTATGGATGAGGTGTTAGTTTATGGGGATTTTGAGGAATGGTTGATAAAAAGTAGCCAACTCCAAATAGACTAACAACTAAAATAAATAATTGAGCGTATAATTTACCGCTTATATCAAGGGAAAAAAGCTTATCAAGAGCAAACAAAGCTCCACTAATCCCACCATAAAGTATAATAGTAAAGACAATGGAGGTCAAAAATCCAAACACAACTCTTTGATTCATCTCCCAAAATTGTTCATTTGAAGATGAATTTTTCCAAAAAGCAGACCAAAATATCATGATAAAAAACATCAAAGAGAGAAAAAAATGTCTTTGAAAAATTATATTATTTGCATCTTTCATATCAGGAAGTAGAAAATAGTATCCAATTAGCAGAGTAATTCCCACAAAACACAGAGGATTTTTATCTCCCATAAGTCTAAATGTTGTGAACATAAAAATACCTAAACTAGAGACAAAAGCGATTTTCATCAAAGTCTCAAAATTTTCATATTTTGGACCGTCCACCTCTATAAGAAAGATAAAAATTACCATGCAGATTAAGGTTGAAATGATAGTTAGAGGAAAACGATTAAAAATCTCTTTTGCTTGTATTATGATTTGGTTTAGTGTTAAAAATTTTATTTTCATAAGTATCATTGTAGTTAAAAAAGTATTTACACTAAATCAAATTATTATTTCCCACACACATTAAATTTGGTCTGGGATGGTTATAATTGTGCCCTATTACTTATAATAAAATATATTTCAAATTGAAATATATTTTATATGTTTTTTAAAAACATGTTACTGTTTTACCATGAATATATATCAAAAGTTAGCAATTCTTTCAGATAGTGCCAAATATGATGTCTCATGCTCTTCTAGTGGCGCAGAGTCTAGTTTTCAAAAAGGGATGATAGGTGATACTCACAAAAGTGGCATCTGTCATACTTTTACAGAAGATGGACGATGTGTATCTCTTTTGAAAGTGCTTTTCACAAATTTTTGTATTTATGAGTGTAGCTACTGTATAAATCGTCAAAACAATGATATCAAACGAGTGGCTTTTTCACCAAGAGAGTTAGCTGATCTTGTCATAAATTTTTATAAAAGAAACTACATAGAAGGGCTGTTTTTAAGCTCAGGAATTATAGAAAATGAAGATAAAACGATGGCTTTACTTATAAAAGTATTAGAAATTTTACGATTTGAGTATAAATTTAATGGCTATGTACATCTAAAACTTATCCCAGGAGCTTCACAGCCACTCATCGAAAAAGCATGTAAATTAGCCACTCGTGTAAGCTCAAACCTAGAGTTACCCTCATCCAAAAGTCTAAAGCTTCTAGCCCCAAACAAAACACAAAAAAACCTCATGTTACCTTTAAAGTATGCAAAAGATACAAGCATGCAAATGGTGCAAAAACCAATTCCTATGAGTACCCAACTCATAATTGGTGCAACACCAGAGAGTGATTTTGAGATATTAAGACTCTCTTCAAACCTTTATAACAAAGCACTTTTAAAAAGAGTTTATTACTCTGCATATATCCCAACCAATGAAGATAAAAATCTCCCCTCTATCACAACCGCACCTCCAACGCTAAGAGAGCATCGTCTCTATCAAGCTGATTGGCTTTTACGATTTTATGGATTTGGCTATGGTGAGATCTTAAACAGACGCAAAAATCTTGACCTTGAGCTTGACCCAAAATCGATCTGGGCGATAGATCATCTGGAGCTTTTTCCAGTGGAGGTTAACCGCGTAGATAAAGAGTTTCTCATAAGAGTTCCGGGTATTGGTATCCGTGGGGCACACAAAATTTTAAAAGCTAGGCGTTTTCAAACACTTAGTTTTGAAAATCTAAAAAAATTAGGTATTTCACTAAAAAGAGCTAAATACTTTATCACCATAAATGGTAAATATTTTGGAGAGAAACAGTTTTATCCCGAATATATCAAAAGAGTATTGACTAAACCCCAAAAAAAAGGATTTTATCAACCTTCACTATTTGATACTTTTATCCCCGCAGCTACGGGTGAGTTATGAGTACCTACATGTATGATGGTAGTTTTGAGGGGTTTTTGACTCTAATTTATCATAGCTATTATCAAAAATTACCTGCAAAAAAAATCATCAAAGATGCAAAGAGCATCACTCTTTTAGATGAGGTTATCCAAATCACAAGTGATGAGTTACAAGCAAAAAAAGTTTTAGATGCACTAAAAAACAAGTTTCAAAACAGACACTACAACAAAATTTTTAATATTTTTTTATGTGATAGTATGGAATTTGAAAAAGCTCTGTATGATTTTGTCATTTTGGGTTTTAGAGATCAAAAAAAATTAAACGATATCAATCACCCATCGATCTACTATCTTGAAAAATTAGAGAGTGAGTACTTTAGATACCTGCATAAGATGTATGGATTTGTACGATTTACTCTGTTAAAAGATCAGATACTTTATGCCAAGATAGAGGGCAAATTTAACATTTTGCCATACTTGGGAAAACATTTTACAAAGCGATTGGATGGATGTGATTTTATCATCCATGATTTAAAAAGAGAGTTAGCACTTGTAAAAACTGATGATGGTTCGATAATTCATAAAGTGGCAGATTTTCAAACGCCTGAACTCTCACAAGATGAAGAGAAGTTTCAAGAATTGTGGAGACTATTTTTTGAGAGTGTTACGATAAAAAAGAGAAAAAACCTAAAACTTCAACAAAACTTTGTCCCCTTACTCTACCGAAAACACATGACAGAATTTTTATAAAAAAAGGTGAAAAAATGGGAAAACTTTCAATGAAGAAGATTAAGAAGATATCCCAGTCATTTTAAGCACCTAATTTTTATGCTATAATGACCTAAAAAACAAAGCGCAGGAGGTAAATCATGCAAACTATACGACTAGATGTTAGTAATGACATATATGACAAAGTGATGACATTTATAGAAAATTTACCCAAAAACAAAGTCAAATTACAACTTGAAAAGAATGAAGAAAAACCTAACAAAAAAGAGAGTAACTCTTTAGTAGAGTTTTTTAGATCATCTCCTTTGGTGGGTGAAGTGTCACTGAAAAGAGATGAAGAAGTCTATA
>CAYUSV010000011.1:0-19454 GCA_964447385.1 uncultured Campylobacterales bacterium
TATCTGTCAACAGTTCACCCTCTTTTAATTTAAAAACATCTCGAAGTAGCCATTTCCCTAACTCTTTGTTTGGATTGGACATCAATGCCTTAGAGCCATCTTGACATACCTTAGCAATAAGCTCATTTTTGTTTGGTAGTTTGAGTGTAAAAGCAACATCTCTATCAGGAAAAAAATCTGGCTTGTATTTGTAAAACTCACTAGGGATTGGTATATAAACTTCATTGGCATTTCGTATTCGCCCTTTGGAATTCCACTGGTTTAATCCGCTATTGTCATAAACTTTTCCTCCTCTTCCATATAGAGGTAGGTATATGGTATCTTGTATATGACCATCTGTCATGATAGTTTGATCTTGACTAGCTAAAGAAAAAAGAGTATCTAGTGGATCTTTTATGATATCAACTGTAAACTCGTCAACAAAAGATGTAGTGTTAAATCTTTTCATCAATGTGCTTTTAGATAGAGAAAAAGAGTACTCGAATAAACCATCATTAAAAGATATTGATGATTTAGTTAGTTTTATATCTTGCAAAGATTCTATATCGATTTTATTGGCTTCTTCTTCAAAAATAAAAAATTTTCTTTTATCCCGTATGACACAGTGATAAATAGAGTTTTCTATATTGTATAGATTATTGGTAAAATCTAATCTCTTATTTCTTAGCTTTGATATTTTTTTGATTTTTTCAAAGTTAGACAAGTTGTCATATAACATCTTATCTTTATTAAACTCTGCTATTTTTTGAAAACTTTTATCATTAGCTCTTAAAAAAGTTTTCAGCCCTATTCCCAGTGCCTCTTTTTGTGCATCATAAGAGACATCACCTCTTGATAAATCTGTAGCCTCAAATGCCTTGCAAAACATCTTTTCTGCAATACGGTAGTATAGATAAGGGGTAATTGAATCAGAAAAAAGATTTGATAAACTACCTATAATTTGTAAATACTCTTTGTACCTATCTCTATACTCAATAGGCTGTGTATCATAAAAAGACATATATTACCCCACAGCTTTTTTTATCTCTTTAGCAATAGCCTCAATTACAGGAACACTAACAGAGTTACCAACCTGTTTATAAAGAGCAGATTTTGCTAAATTATCAGGCAGTTTAAAGCTATCTGGATACCCCTGAAATCTTGCACACTCCCTTGGTGTTAATTTACGAATATCCTTACTATCTATAATAAGCGGTACATTGTGACCGCCTGTTCCCATATTTGCAGTTAAAGTAGGACAAAGTTTACTCTTATTTTCACGAACATAAACTCTTCTCCATTGATAGACAGTATCTCTGTTTTTCATCTCTTGTTTTAACTGTTTATAATAACGACTATTGGTATAATAAAAGTTTTCATCAACCTCAGGCTCAATCAAATCAGTTATCTTTTTAGTCAATTTTTTTGGTTTTGGAAAGCTAAATCTTGATGATAGTTTTTTATCTTTAAATGCAACTATATATATTCTCTCTCTATTTTGTGGTATATTTCCATATTCACTAGAGTTTAAAACTTTGTACTCTACAACATAGCCTCTAACTTTTTCCAACTCATATAAAATTCTTTGAAATGTTCTACCTTTGTCATGACCTACCAGATTTTTTACATTTTCAAGAAAAACAACTTTTGGCTCTAAGTCATCTATAAATCTCAAAATCTCAAAAAAGACATTTCCCCTATCGTCACTAAAACCTTTTTGATGTCCTGCAATTGAAAATGCTTGGCATGGAAAGCCACCTGTTAAGATATCTATGGAGTTTACTTCAGCAGTTTTAAGCTCTTTTAAATCTTTTTCAAAAAGGGTATGGTTGTGGTTGTGTCTATAAGTAACACAGGCATTTTTATCGATCTCATTTGCCCATGATATCTCAAATCCTGCGTTTTTAAAACCAAGTTCTATGCCACCAATACCAGCAAATAGCCCACCAACTTTCATAACCCTACCTTTCTTAAATATCAGATACTAACATATTATAGATTTAACTCATGAAAATATTTCAAATTGAAATATTAAACTAAATCTCTTTTAAAATTTGCGTTAAATCTTTTGTATCGATGATAATATTTGCCTCTTTTTTTAAGATATCTTTGGCACAAAATGCCACTCTTGTATCTGCGTGTTTAAACATTGATCTATCATTTGCTCCATCACCTACTACCATTGTATCGTTTTTACCGATACCCAAAAGATTTTGAATACGTACTATCATATCACCTTTTGAAAAATCAAACATCATATCTCCACCTACAAGCCCCGTGAGTACGCCCTCTCTTTGATGAAGGATATTTGAAAAGTCCGCATCATAGCCCAAAATATCTTTGGCATGTGAAGTGGCATTTCTAAATCCACCGCTAAAGACAATTACAGTAAAAGCTCTTTTTTTAAGCTCTTTAATTGTCTCTTTAGCTCCTGGCATATATGGAAGATTGTGGCAAATTTCATCAACAACTCCAACTTCTAACCCTTTTAACAAAGATACACGAGTCGTAAGGCTCTCAAAAAAATCAAGCTCTCCTTGCATCGCTTTTTCTGTAATTCCTGCAACCCTCTCTTCCAATCCAAGTGGTCTTGCTAAAAAATCAATAGTCTCTCCATCCATCAATGTAGAGTCAAAATCAAATACGCAAAGTTTCATATGGCTTCCTTAAATGTTTTTGGTATAATACCAAAATGTTTGAAACTTTTATAAAAAAATTAAAAACCGACACATTTTTAACACTTGAAACCACACCAAAACACTCCGCAACTTTTGATCCGGTTATAGATCGTATAAAAGAGTTGGGACTTGATAAAAAGGTAGATGGTTTTTCTGCAACCGATTCGCCATTGGCAAAGATGAAGTACAGTGCTCTTTTTGCATCATTAAAACTTCAAAATGCTTTTAAAAAACCAGCCATCGCTACGATGTGTATGAGAGATCGAAATAAAATAGGACTTCAATCTGATCTTTTGGGAGCTAATGATGTAGATATAAGAGCTATCCTAGCACTCACCGGCGACCCAGCATCAATGAGTGATCAACCAAAAGCAAAAGGCGTATTTGAGTCAAATAGTACACTTTTGTTGGATATGATTAACTGTTTTAACGGCGGTATTGATTATGCGGGTAAACCTTTAGATGCTAGACCAAAACATATATATTCGTTTGCGGTTGCTAATGCGGTTGCTAAAAATCCTAAAAATCTTCAAAAAAAGATGAAACTAAAGCTAGAACACGGTGCAATTGCAATCATCACACAGCCGGTTTATAGTATGCAAAATGCAAAAATGCTACTTGAGCTTTTTGAAAAAGCTAAGATAGAAGCAGGAGACAAAGCAAATGAAGCAGAACTTATTTTAGGATTTTTCCCAATCACCAAGCTTCGCACTGCGCAATTTTTAACATCACATGTGCCAGGTGTGGAAGTTCCAAAAGAGTGGGCAGAAAAGCTTTTTGATGCTAAAAACATCTCTGATAAAGAACAAGATAAGATAGGTTTAGAGCTTAGTATAAAAGCATTTAGTGAAATTTATGATCTTCATCCAAAGATGCACTTAATGACTGCAAATAACTTTGCATTGGCAAAAACAATAATTGAAAACAGAAGATAACTTAATGGAAGGATTTGGAAAATATTTTATATTTTTTACTCTAAGTGCTGTTTTAATTTTTCCTTTTTTCCCAGAGATTGATATCTGGTTTACAAATCTTTTTTATAATGGTAGTTTTTATCTAAATGATGAGCTTTGGGTGCAATTTTTTTATAGATATGCACAACTTTTTGCTGTGGTTGTTGGCGTAGTGGCACTTGTTTTGTTATTGGTTGCTCATTTTGGTAAAAAAGAGCCGTTTAAAGTCAAAAAAGTTGTTTGGGGGTATCTGCTTTTAGCTCTTCTTGTGGGACCGGGACTTGTTGTAAATGTAATTTTTAAAAACAATTGGGGGAGAGCTAGACCACATCAGACAGTGATTTTTGGTGGAGAGAAAAAATTTACTCCCGCTTTTGTGATGACTGATCAATGCAAAAGAAACTGCTCCTTTTCAAGCGGTCATGCAGCAGCTGGTTTTTTCTTTATCGCATTAGCACTTTTAGCACGAAACAATAGAAAATTTTATCTGAGTTTAGCGATTTTATTTGGTGCTGCGATAGGTTTTGGGCGAATTGTTCAAGGGGCTCATTTTTTGAGTGATGTGGTTTTTTCTTTTATCTTTGTCTATATAGTCTCAAATGTTCTTTATCATCTTATGATCAAAAAAGATATGAAAGTATGACTTTAAATATTAAAAATAGAGATATTTTTATCTTTTTGTCTGTTATTGTTATTGTGACGCTCTCATACTTTTATGTTGATAGGGATTTGGCTATATATTATAAATATTCAGATGCCGTGTTTAAAAGTTTTTTCAAAACCATTACTGATCTTGGTAAAAGTGAATGGTATATCATCCCTTCATTAATTCTGTTTTTTGTATTTAAAAAGTATGGCAAATTACTCTATGCTAGATACGCGTTATATATTTTTACAACAAATGTTGTAGCAGGTATCGGTGTGTGGCTTCTAAAATTTCCATTTGGAAGATATCGACCGAGGATGTTTTTTGAAAATGGGGATTATGGGTTTAGTTGGTTTGCTATAAAGCATAATTATGTCTCATTTCCTTCAGGACACTCTATAACTATCATAACAACTGTTATGGCATTTGCTCTTCTGTTTCCAAGGTATAAAATCCCACTTCTGTTTGTAGGAGCTGTGATAGCGTTTAGTAGAGTTGGCATGGGTGCACACTATCTTAGTGATGTGATAATGGGCTCTTATCTTGGTATTGTTGTAGCTGTTGTATTGTATCATCGCATGATTAGGGATTATAAAGTTGCTTGAGAGATTTGGGTATGTAGGGGTTTTAACTCTATTTATACTGTTTAGTTTTTTTATACCGCTTGGGATGGTTCCACTTTTTGATCTGGATGAGGGGGCTTTTAGTGAAGCTACAAGAGAGATGCTTGTTGGTGGTGACTATATCACGACTTATCTAAATGGAGAGCTTAGGTTTGATAAGCCAATTTTGATCTACTGGCTTCAGCTTATGAGTGTAAAACTTTTTGGGTTAAATGAGTTTGCTCTGCGTCTTCCTTCAGCGATTGCTGCCTCGTTTTGGGCTTTTTCAATTTACTATTTTGCTAAAATATATATCGATAAATTAGGAGCATTTTTTGCTGCTCTTTTTATGGTTACAGCACTACAAACAACTATCATAGCCAAAGCAGCCATCGCAGATGCTCTTTTGAATCTCTTTATAACTCTATCTCTATTTTTGATTTATCAGTTTTATGTAAATCGCAAACTTCGTGATCTTTATCTGGCGTTTTTGTTTATTGGACTTGGCGCTCTTACAAAAGGTCCTGTGGCTATTATGATACCTTTTGTGGTAAGTTTTCTCTTTTTTGTTGTGAAAAAAGAGCCTCTTCTTTGGGCTAAAAGCATCTTTAATCTCAAAGGATTGTTGATCTTTGCGGTAGTTGCTCTTCCTTGGTATATAGCCCAATATATGGCACAAGGACAACTCTTTATAGATGGTTTTTTTTTCAAACACAATTTAAGCCGTTTTAGTGATTCGATGGAGCTTCACTCTGGTGGGTATTACTACTATCTCATTGTTTTGGCTATTGGACTTATGCCCTTTACTGGGTTTTTTATAAAAACACTCTTTAAAATCAAAAGTTTTCTCTCAAATGACCTTTATCTGTTTTTATCTATATGGTTTGTTTTTGTTTTTGTTTTTTTCACTCTCTCAGGCACAAAACTTCCCCACTATGTGATTTATGGATATACGCCTATCTTTATCTTAAGTGCACTGGCTATGAAAGAGAATTTTTCTAAAGTTTGGCTTTTGGTTCCTCTTTTTTTATTTACTCTTATATTTCTCTTTTTTCCTGAAATTATTACAGCACTACAACCTCAAATCAAAGATAAATTTATTGTAGTTTTAATTGATCATGTTTATGAAAATTTTGATACTCTATACCGAGTTACTCTGTTACTTTTGATACTATTTATGATATTTTTAATGATAAAAAAACTATCAAATATCTCTGTGATACTTGGAGCTTCACTCTCTATGATTGTGCTTGTTAACTATGCAGTTTTTCCAGCATATGCAAAATTGATGCAAAGTCCCATCAAAGAGGCAGCACTTTTGGCTAAAGAGCGAGGTTATAAAGTAGTCATGGATGTAAGTCAGATGCCAAGCTTTAATGTATATTATGAAGGATTAGTCTCAAAAGAGAGAGCAAAAATAGGTGATGTAGTTTTTACCAAAGTGACATCTTTAAAAAAGTTTGACAAATATGAGACACTATATAGAAAAAATGGATTTAGTTTAATAAGGATAAAAGAATGAAACTCTCACTTGTAATACCAGTTATGGATGAAGAAGATAATATAAAGCCACTCTTAGCCAAAGTCGCAGAAGATTTAAAAGAGATTGAGCATGAGGTGATACTAGTAGATGATGGTTCTACCGATAGAACGGTTGAAAAAATTAAAGAGTTAGCAAGAGAAAATACAAAACTTATCGTTTTTAACCGAAACTATGGTCAAACAACCGCTATGGCAGCAGGAATCAACGAAGCAAAAGGAGATCTCATAGCCACAATCGATGGTGATCTTCAAAATGATCCAAGCGATATACCAATGATGATAAAAATACTTGAAGAACAAGAGTGGGATGTTGTCGCAGGAAGACGCGCCAATAGACAAGATGGCATGTTTTTGCGAAAAATCCCTAGTAAAATTGCCAACTCTATCATCAGACGAACTACTGGAGTTTATCTAAAAGATTATGGTTGTACTTTGAAAGTTTTTAAAAAAGATATCGCTAAAAATTTAGGGCTTTATGGTGAGCTTCATAGATTTATTCCAGTTCTTGCTAAAATGCAAGGCGCAAAAATAACACAAGTTGATGTCAAACATCACGCACGAATTCACGGTCAGTCAAAATATGGGATAGGGCGCACATTTAAAGTAGTAAGTGATCTCTTGTTGATGCTTTTTATGCAAAAGTATAGAACAAAACCTATCCATCTTTTTGGTGGTTTGGGTATAGCTCTTTTTATGGTTGGGGTATTGATCAATTTTTATCTTTTGGTCGTTAAACTGTTTGGAGAAGATATAGGACATAGACCACTTTTAACACTTGGTATTGTTTTGGTTATTGCAGGTATTCAGCTCATCACTACTGGATTTTTAGCAGAGCTTGTCATGCGGACATACTTTGAGTCTCAAAATAAAACACCATATAGTATCAAAGAGATTTTTGTTGGAAATAAAAGATAAAAAACTACTCAAAACCGTTTTAAAAATTGTTTTAACGGCTCTTGCTTTTTATATCGTATTTTCAAAAATTGAGTTAAAAGAGGTATATGAAGTCTTAAAAAAGAGTGATCTTTGGATACTTCTTTGTGCCTTTATAGCTTTTAATCTCTCAAAAATCACCTCAAGTATTAGACTTAACTGCTATTTTAAAATGATAAAAGTTCTCTTATGCGAATTTGACAATCTTCTGCTTTATTATAAAGGTATGTTTTATAATCTCTTTTTACCAGGTGGCATAGGAGGTGATGGGTATAAAATCTACCTTTTAAACAAAAATTTCAAGACCTCTGTGAAAAATCTTATATCTGCTACACTTTTAGATCGTATCAGTGGTGGGGTTGCTCTTGTTTTTTTTGCAGGAATTTTTTTTCTACTCAGTGATTTTGCCAAACTTTCAGTAATGTTAGATGCTTTTGTAATCTCTGGAATAGTTATACTCTTACCAATTTTTTACCTAATAAGCAAAAAGTTTTTTAAAAGCTATATGCCAATCTTTACAAAAACTCTGATTTTAGGATTTGTTGTCCAAGCACTGCAGATACTCTGTGCATATTTTATATTTAAAAGTTTAGCTCAAGATGCTTATCTTGTAGAGTTTATGTTACTTTTTTTACTCTCTTCGCTTGTAGCAATCTTACCAATCACAATAGGAGGAGCCGGAGCTAGAGAGCTTGTTTTTTTATATGGTCTTGGTTATCTTAAGATGGATGTGACTGTAGGTGTTGCTTTTGCACTTATGTTTTTTATCATTACTGCACTCTCTTCGCTATTTGGTGCATTTTTGTCAAATCCATTTAGAAATGGTCGCAAATTGTAGTTTTTTTACTTTACTTAAGATATAAGAATTTTACAAGAAGTCTAATTATGTTATGACAACACTCTACGCATGTCCACATTTGCACCTATTTCATTTACAAGTTTATCCATAAGGATTAAGAGAGAGTTAAAACACTTTTCGGCTTCTTGAAATCTTTTTAAGATGGTATCTTTTTGTTTGTCACCTGTGGTTTGTTTATTGGTTTGTGTATACTCTAAATTTTTATCTATAAGTTCATAAAACTTTTTATGATGAGATTCTATCTTTTTAAATGTATTGTTTGAGTTAAAAAGCTCTGTTCCTTTTGTTTGATACCACAATTTAAATTTACAATTTGCATAAGCGTTTCTAAGCTCTTTTGTTACAGTTTTATTTATAACAGCTGAATATGCATCTGATTTAAAGATTATGAGGTTTATTTTGTAATTTGCTAAAAATTGGGCAAAGCTATTTTGGTTTGACTGTTTTGAAGTTTTGTTGATATCCTCTGTGAGTGATGACATAGAGCTTCTTAGATGTTGCATGGTTTTGTTTGCATTGGTGGCTATTTGGCTCATATTGACTGCGTTGTTGGATATGCCATTTGATTGTTGTTGAAGGTCTTTGATTGTTATGCTGATATCTTTGGTTGCTTTACTTGTTCTCTCAGATAGTTTTCTGACTTCATCAGCAACAACAGCAAATCCACGACCATGTTCGCCGGCACGAGCCGCCTCTATGGTGGCATTTAGTGCGAGTAGATTTGTTTGATCTGCTATCTCTTTTATAAGATTTACAACAGTAGTAATATCTTTTACATCTGTATCCATATGCTCTATCGCATCAGCTGTGTGGGTGACTAACTCACTTAGTTGTGAAACTTCTGTTGTAGTTTTTTCAACTGCGTCAAGAGTTTTGTTGGCAGATATTGAAGCGTCAGAGGTTAAGGCTGTGACTATAGAAAAAGCATCTTGGGTTTTGTTGATATCGGTTGTGATTTTATCAAAGTTTCCTTTCATGCCTCCATTAAAAGAATTAAATGCGGTTGAGAGTTGACCCATGGTTTTGTATTTTTCATTTGCTTTTATGGAAGATACGGCTTCATGTATGGATTTTGCACTCTCTTGAAACTCTCCATAGAAACCATTTGAGAACATATCTCTATGCATTTGACCTTTGCTAACCGCTGCTATTGTAAATCTTGTCTCTCTTAAGATAATTTCAATTTGATCAAGAGTATTGTTGATATCCCAAGCAATAGATTCTAGTTTGGATTCATTTTTATGCAAGATAACACGGGAGGCCAAATGACCATTTTTTGCATTTTTTAAAGTTTTTGAAATTTTTTCAAGTAGTTCATCTTCTGTTATATTAGTTTTGCTTGTGATTGGGATAAACATTGACCCAATTGCCACTATAGCTAACAATATAGCTATAATAGTGTGAGAATTTATAAATAAAAATATTGAAGAGATTAAGACTAAGATCAAAAGTATAATTATATTTGGATTTTTAATGTTGTGCAAATTTAAACCTTGGTGTTGCTTTGAAGTGAGAGTATAAATTCATCATATGTGGTTTGATTTTCATAGAGAAAGTTATTTAAAGACTCCAAAGAGCTTTCAACGCCACCTTTTTTTTCATTATCAAGTAGCAATTTATAGATAGGAACAATCGTATCTATAGCACTTTTAGAAGCTTTTCTTCTTACCGAAGTGTAACTTATGATATTACCGTTAGTATCCAAATCAGCAGTAATACAAGTAAACACCCAGTAGTAGCTACCATCAGAACATAGATTTTTTACAAATCCAAAGAACTCTTTTTTATTTTTGATTAAATCCCACGCAAGTTTAAAAGCGACTTTTGGCATGTTAGGGTGTCTGATCAAATTGTGGTTTGCTCCCATCAAATCAGCTGTACTATAACCAACCATTTTAGCAAAAATTTCGTTGCAGTAGATGATTTTGCCTTTGGTATCTGTTTTGGAGATTATAAAATCTTTTTCATCAAGCTCTTTTTCTATATTTGTGATATTTGTTGGTGCATTTTGTTTTGACAAGTTCATAAATACCCCAGTTGCTATAGATTTACTCTTCTATTATAAATGACAATAGTTAGGAAATAGTCTAAAATTTTAATAAAAATTTAAATAATACCCCATGCCATAAATATTTTTTATAGCATTTTGTGGTAATTTTATGCGTAGTGTGCTTATCAATGTTTTGATGGTGGACTCTTTATATTCTCTATCTTCATCAAACCAGATAGATTCATAAATCTCTTGGTAGTTAATTTTTGCTCCATCTCTTGATATCAGCAGTGCCAGTAAAATAGTCTCTTGTTTTGTGAGTGAAATATGGTGTTGGTTATAGAAAAGTTTCTCTTGTTTTTTATCCCAAGTATAATAACTGTCGTCATAAAGCCATAAATTTATACTATTTTTTGATTTTATTTTTTGGCTTAGCTTTACCAATGCCTGCTTTAGCTCATCTCTTTTCATCGGCTTTTCAAGATAAGTTGTCAAATCTAGTTCAACTGCTTCTAAAAAAGCTCTTTTATCAGATCTAGCAGTTAACAAGATGATACATATATCGCTATTGTCAATTCTCATCTTTTTGGCTACTTCTAAGCCGTTTAAAAAGGGCATGTTTATATCTAAAATAGCTACATCAGGTTTTTTGTCTCTGTATAGGCTTAAAGCTTGTTTGCCATCAACAGCCGTATAAACATGAAGAAAATAGTTTTTAAAATAGTTACTATATTGTTTTAAAATATTTAATTCATCTTCAGCATATAGTAGTGTCATCTGCTTTAAAAGGTTCATGTTAAGACATTATTCATATAATAGTTAGGAAATAGTAAGTTTGATGGTAAATTTAGCACCATTGTCCACATTTTGTACCAAAAGTTCACCATTTAAGCTTCCTGTAATTATGGTATTCGCTATATAGAGTCCAAGTCCAGTTCCTAATGATTTGTGTTTAGTTGTGAAGTATGGTTCATAAATTTTATCGATAATTTTTTCATCAACCCCACCTGCATGATCTAAAATATCTATAAATATATGTTTTTCATCTTGATATAGAGAGATTGTGATCTTTTTATCTTCTATACTTTTTGAGATATAAGCATCTTTTGCATTGTTTATGATGGCTAAAATTACTTGCATAAGTTCAGATTTGTAAGAGTTGATTTCTATTTTCTCATCAGATTTTATCTCCAATGATATCTGTTTATTTTCTAAAGAGACAGATAATAGTTTTTGAGTATTTAGCAATAACTCTTTGATGTTAAAACTCTCTTTTGTTTTTTTAGGGTTAAAAAAATTACTAAAATCTTCTATCGTATTTGACATGTATGTCGTTAACTCTTCGGCTTCATTTAGATACTTGTTAAAACTTTTTTTATTAAGTTTGTTGTGTTCGTATTCATAGTCTAGATTTACTAAAATACCATTTAGACTAGCCAGTGGTTGTCGCCATTGATGAGAGATATTTGCAATCATCTCTCCCATCGATACTAATTTGCTCTGTTGGTAAATCATGTTGTCTTTATCTTTTGATTTTTTAAGCTCCTCTTTTACTTTTGTCTGTAAATCTCTGTTTAGTTTATGCAAAAGATATTGTCTATAAAGTACAAACAAAATCACTACAAAAATTAAAAATACTATTTTGTAAAACAGGGAATAGTCAAATTTCTGCTCGATAGTTACAGGTAAGTAACGGTTTTTGATATTGGCGTGATCTCCGGGTGTTAATTTATTTATCGCTTTTTGGAAAATAGTGTTTAAAAGGGGCTCATCACCTCTTGTTGCGATTGATAATCCTAAATGTTCATCAAGTTTGGCAATTACTTTCAGTTCACCCAAATACTCGTTTTGAATTTTATTACCTACTGCTTCTAGCGCCTCTATGAAGCCAGATAGCTTGTTGTTTTTAACTAGTTTTAAACCCTCTTCTAAACTATTTACCTCTACAAGGTTTATGTTTTTATACTTATCTCTAAGTAGTTCAAAATAGGCATATCCTTTTGTTATACCGATTTTTTTATCTGTTAATTCTTTAAAGTTTCCGACAAATAGTTCAAACTCTCGTCCAACAACTACTAAATTGGAGTAAAAATATGGTGATGTAAAATTCATATATTTCTCTCTTTTGGGTGTTTGCATAGCAAATGGCAAAATATCGCATTTTTTCTGTTTTATAAATTCTAGTGATTGAACCCAGCTTTTTGTCCGAACTAACCCTATTGGTATATCAATTATTTTAGAAAAAATATTTGTATATTTACTACTCATTCCTACGTGTTGACCATATTTGTCTATTGCTTCAAAAGGTAGCCAATCTGGATCAATACACATGGTAATACTCTGTTTTTTATTTAGGTAGGTATTTTCTTTTTGTGTTAAATTGACATTTTTTATAAGATTGCTGTATATAAAATTATCAAAATTAAGTCTTGTCTTTTTATCTATCAATCCTAACTCTATAAAATTCTCTGCTATCATCTTGACTCTAGTTTTATCGATACTACCTATGGGGTAAAGTTTTGGTAACATAAGATTTTCTATCTGTTTTGCTTCGTAAATTAGAGCTTCTTTTGACTTGTTTTGCGTGTTGTATTTTTTAATGATAAGCTCGATAATTTCGTTTTGATTTTCAAGGGCATATTGCCAACCTTTTATGCTAGTTTCTTTAAAGGCTTTTACCCGATTTGGATTTTGACTCAATTCATTTTTTGAGGTAAAAAGATTCATATCATAAAACTCCGCACCATAAACAGAGGGATTAAAAAGAGTATATTTTATACTTTTTTTGTCTAAAAAGTATGTCTCATTTGTGGTAAAGATAGCCATTGCATCTATTTTTTTATCTATAAAATCATCTATGTTAAATGTTGGTTTGACTACTGTGTATTGTTCTCGGTTTAGTCCAAATTTTTTAAACATTGACATAATCATAAGATTTCCATCAATTCCCATGATTTTTTTACCAATTAAATCTTTGGGCAGTTTGATATCTTTTTGAGCAACCAAAGCTAGAGCAGATTGTTTAAAAAAATTTGCCATAAAAATTACAGGTTTTCCATCCAAATAACTAGACACAATATTTGAATAAGTTATGCCGTATTGGGCTTTATTGCTTAAAACATCTTCAATTATATTTGTTTTATCGCGATATTCGACAAACTCTACATCAAGCCCCGCATCTTTGTAAAAACCTCTCTCTTTTGCAGCATAAAACCCTGCAAATTCAAACTGATGTTTCCATTGTAATTGCAATTTTATTTTATCTGAAAAAGTTAAAGATGTAAATACCACAAAAAATAAGAAAATTATTTTCATATTAACTCCATATCATGTAGTTTTGCAAAAAATCTATTATAGTTAGGTTAATTTATAAGAAAATATTTTATACCAAGTATTAAAGTTTCTTATAAGTAAACTTTTGTTAACATTTGAAGGTATTTCGACAAATTAAAGGAGAAAAGTTTATGAAAAAAACTATGTATTGTTTGGCGGTGGGATTAAGTGTGCTTATGTTAGGTGGTTGTGGAAGCGATGAAAATAAGAAGATCACCAAAAGTGAAGGGATATTTGAGGATGTTCAACCGCATAAAATAACTAAAGCATTATATAATGCAGAAGATGGCTTAATTGTAAGTATGACAAATGATACGAGAGAGTATTTATTTAAGCTCAATAGTCTTAATCGTCATTCTCAAATATATATAGATACTGATATGAAAAATATAACAGGTTATACTCCAGCGGGAGAGTATGGTGTTGGAGCAGAGTATTTGATTGAGGATAGTGTAATTTATAAATATACAGGTATCGGAGGATATGATTGGCAGTGGGAGTTGATAAGTGATGTAAAACATCTTGAAGAGTCTGAAGAGTATATTGATGGTCTTGAGAATTACAATGCAATAGTTCCTATAGATATGTTTGGATCTAATTTAAACTATTTTGATGCACAAGCTTTTGCTTTGAATGCTAATTGGGAAGCATTTGCAAGTAGTAGTAAAACAGTTTTAACAAGAGAGGGTAATGAGCAAAAATATATAGAATTTATGGGGTTTTCAGAATATACAAGTTATGCGGTTGGAGATGATGAGTTAAATGCATATTTTTATAGTAGGTGGCAAAAAATTACGGATGAAACGGTAAAAAATCGTGAATACTATATTGATATAGATAGCAACAAAGATAGCGGATATACACCGGGTGATATAGAAAACATGGGTGCTGAGTACTATATAGAGGGTGGAATTCTTTATAAATATACAGGAGGCAATGGAAATCAATGGTTATGGGAAGAGATTCAGAGAGTGTCAGTACAAAAAGAGTTTAATACACTCATGGAAGAGTACAATCCCAATAATTCTTACGAGCAAAAGACTATTATTCCAAAAAGTTTAATTCCTAATTGGAATCAACCTTTTAGAGTTGCGATTACTGATTTTGATGGAGATTGGAATAGATTGTCACAGACAAATATAGCTTCAAGTTACTCTTTTGGTAATCAAAACCAAGTTTATGTCTACAAATACAAAGGATCTAGACAGTGTGAACCAGGTAGTGGGGTATCTCTGTCTGATATGGGAATGGAGTTGGTAGATAATGGTGTTACAATATTAGAGACGTACGAGTCAAATGATGGACTAAACTATCTTACACTATGTGGAGAGGAGACAGGTGAAATCAATGTTTATCTAATTCCTACTACTTTAAGCTATGAAAAGGCAAGAGAGTTGGGATTTTTACTCCTTCCTCAATAATTATTTTCTCTAGTTGGCATGGGTAAATTTTTTTTACTTATGCTAGCCGTATTGTATCTCTTTTAAAAATTTTCCCAATGAATTATGTTTTATGATGTATGTTTTATCTATTTATTTAAAAATGAGTAATGTCGATATAATAGTAAACTAATAAAAAGGGAAGCCCAAACATCATGAGAAAAGCAAAGATAATCATAACATTAGGTCCGGCCACTTCAGAGTTTGAGATGATAAAAAAGCTTATTCTAAAAGGTGTTAATGTTTTTAGACTTAATTTCTCTCACGGCAATCATACAATACACGGTGAAAGCATCAAAAAAATACGCAAAGCTTCATCCCAGCTAGGGCGTGAGGTGGCGATACTTCAAGATATCTCAGGTCCTAAAGTTCGTGTTGGTCATATAGATGGTATTTTGAAGTTTAAAAAAGATGATAAGATTGTTTTGGCAAAAGAGAGTGACGCAAATGATAAAACAGTATTAACTTTATCTTATCCGCTTATCATAGATATGGTAGACATAGGGGATGAGGTCTATTTTTCTGATGGGACTATCAGAAGTGTTGTTGAAAATAAAACAGATGATAAACTTTTTTTAAAATTACTCACAGATGCTGAACTTAGCTCTCACAAAGGGGTGAATTTTCCACATACCAAACTCTCTATCTCGGCTATTACCAAAAAAGATGAAAAAGATTTGGCATTTGGAGCAGATAATGATATAGATATAGTAGCTCTCTCTTTTGTACAAAACAAAGAAGATATCTTAAAAGCTAGAGCTATTTTAAAAAGACTTGATTTTAATCCTACTGTCATTGCCAAGATAGAGACTGCTGAAGCGATTGAAAATTTGGATGACATTTTAAAAGTCAGTCATGGCGTGATGGTGGCTCGTGGGGATTTGGGTGCGGAGTTTGGGGTGACAAAGCTTCCTCGTATACAAAAACATATCATCGCAAAAGCAAATGAAGCAAACAAACCTTCTATCACGGCAACACAGATGCTCACATCCATGAAGGACAATCCATTTCCAACTAGAGCAGAGGTGAGTGACATAGCAAATGCTGTTTATGATGGTACAGATGCAGTGATGCTTAGTGATGAGACTACCATCGGGAAGTTTCCGATTCAAGCTGTTGAAGTACTTCACGATAGTATCAAAGATGTAGAGAAGGATTATCCTTATCATAAAGATTTTAAGCCGGAAAATTGTTCTGATGCTGTAGCCAAGGCAGCAGTACAGTTAGCTTCAAATCTAAACAAAGAGGCATTGGTAACTTTTACAAGTACAGGATACAGTGCAAAAGCACTATCAAGATATCGTCCCGCTGAAAATATCTATGCCATCTCACACTCTCTTAGAACTCTTCGTCGTCTAAATTTGATTTGGGGAGTCCATCCGCTGTTTGTTATGCAAGATATCAAAAATCCTACAAAACTTTTACATACTTTTGTTAAAAAACTACTTGATGAAAATCGTATAGATATTGATAAGCAATTTATAGTCACAATGGGAGGTAGTAGCAGTAAAACTGGCTCAACTAATATGATAAGACTTCTTGATAAAGAGGCGATGGAGGATCTGTTGGGGTATGAGTTCTAATTTGGGTTAGATTTTGAATTTCTAAGATGTAGTGTTTCCACCACATCTTAGATAAGTTAAAAATCTCTTTTTAAAAGTGAGTCAACTTTTAAAATTGTTAAAATACTGTCAGCTCGTTTACCTATTCCGCTGATCATTCCCTGTTTTTTGTGGAGTGCTTCAGGGGGCGGTTCGATTTGGCTCTCTTTTAGTCTGATTGCTTCTGTTAGCTTATCTATTACAAATCCTGCTATATTGTCATCATCTTTCATGACTATATATCTTGTTTCATCATTTTGGTTTTGAGCTGGTAGATGAAACTTTTTCCTAAGATCGATAAGAGGTATAACATTTCCTCTTAAATTAAAAGCTCCTAGTACATACTCTGGAGTACTTGGTACTCTAGTATACTCTATAGGTTTGATAATCTCTTGAATATTCAAAATAGGTATAGCATACTCTTCATCTCCGACGATAAATCCTACAAGTTGTGTGATATTTTCTTCTTGATCTGTAGTACCTACTTCGTCATTCATTTGTCTCTTTTGATTTTTAAGGACTTGTTCTAATTGTTCAGCCATCTTATGCCTCCACTGGTAATTTGATATTTTTACTTACTGAATCAGCTAGGTATTCAGCAGAGTAAGGTTTGGTTATGTATTCTGTCATTCCTACCTCAACACCTCTCAGTCGATCTGACTTAGATGTTCTAGAAGTTACAGCTAAAAGTGGTAAGTTTCTATATTTGGAATACTTTCTTATTTCACTTGCTAGTGTGTAGCCGTCCATCTGTGGCATCTCTATATCTATAAGTACAGCGTCAAATGAGATCTCATTTGACTTTAAGATATTTAATGCTTCAACACCGTTTGTTGCCTCTGTAAGCGAGACTCCAAGAGGTGCCAAAGATTTTCTCATGATTGTTCGATCTGTTTTACTATCGTCAACTATAAGGATATTGTAGTCACTTGGACTATCTTTTGTTTGTGTTGCACTACTTGCAAGCTCTTTGGTTAAATCTACTTTTATATTTTTTGCTAGATTCATCATTGCAGCGACATCGGTGATGAGTGTTACGCCACCGTCACCTCTGATAGTTGCTCCTGCAATTCCCTCAATGCCTTGTAGATAATCACCCATAGATTTGATAACAATCTCCTCTTGACCCACAAGTCCATCTACAATTATACCAATTTTGCTCTCAGCTAAACCAATGATGACAACATACACATGTTCGCCACTATCAAATACTTGCTCAACATCAAAAAGATCAGAGAGTCTTACGAGTGAAAGTATCTCATTTCTTAAGCGGAGTACATTTTTACCCTCAATTGTGTAGACTTCATCCATAGAGATTCTAACTGTCTCTAAAACCGATGATAGAGGTATAGCAAAGTACTCTTCTTGTGCAGATACTAAAAGTGCTTGCATGATAGCTAGAGTCAAAGGAATTTTTAGTTTAAATGTTGATCCTTTACCTAATTCACTATCGATATCGATGATACCGTTTAGTTTTTCGATATTTGTTTTAACAACATCCATACCAACACCTCTTCCAGATACTCCAGTCACTTTTGCAGCAGTTGAAAATCCTGGCTTGAAAACAAGTCCGTAAGCTTCTTTGTCAGATAGGTTTTCTGCCTCTCTCTCTGATATGACACCTTTATCAAGTGCTTTCATTTTGAGAAAATCAGGATCCATACCGGCACCATCATCTTTTATCTCTATAACGATTTGATTTCCTTCGTTATAAGCTTTTAGATTTACAGTACCTTTTGGGTTTTTCCCTGCAGCTTCTCTAATTTCTGGTGTTTCAACCCCATGATCGCAAGAGTTTCTGATCATATGCACGAGTGGATCACCAATCTCTTCAACAATTGATTTATCAAGTTCTGTCTCTTCACCTGTGAGTATGAGTTCGATATCTTTGTTAAGTTCACGAGATAAATCACGAACAAGTCTTGGAAATTTGTTAAATACTTTTGATACAGGTAACATTCTTGTCTTCATAACAGCGATTTGCAGATCTGTTGTGACAAGTGATACAGATGAGACTACTTGATTTAGTTCTTCTAAAAATTTTTCACCCTCATATCTCTCTTCTACATCATCATAAATTTTTAAGAGCCGATTTTTTCCAAGTACTAACTCCCCGATAAGATTCATAAGATGATCTAATCTTGTAACTTCAACTCGTATAGTTTGCTCAGGTGTACTTGGTGCTTTTTTGGCATCACCTTTTTTAGGTTGCTCTTTTTTTGCTTCTATATCAGATATATTTGCTTTTGGTTGTTGAACCTCTAGTTGAGCTGTTACTGAAGGTGATTTTGATTGAGTAACTTTTGTATCTATTTTTTTTGCTTTTTTTGCAAGTTTCTCTTCCATTTTAAGAGCTAGTAATCTCTCAATTTCTTTTTCAACATCATCATCAGATAGAGTTGTTAAATCTATCTCCTCTTCTTTCTCTTTTTCTTTGTTCTCAGAACTCTGTGGAGTTTGTGTATTCCCCTCTTGGTGAGGTGTTGATGTACCCATCTCTGCCATTACTTCATGGATCTCTTGTTCTAGAGTATCTCTTTTGTCTTGTGAAGATTCTATTGAACCTCCACTAGAGATTACATCAAATTTTGCACAAATTTCATCTATCTCGATCCCACAATTAGTATCGGTTCCACTCTCTTTGATAGCCTCTAGTAAACCTTTCATCATATCTACTGATTGTAAAACTACATCCATAATATCTGGTGTGATTTTAAGTTCATCTTTTCTAGCTTTGTTGAGTACATCTTCCATGTGGTGAGTTAGCTTTGTTAAAATATCAAAGTTTAAAAATGAACTTGAACCTTTAACAGTGTGAGCAACTCTAAATATACCATTTAACAATTCTAAATCTTCAGGGTGTGACTCTAGCTCAACAAGATCTTGATCCATCTGCTCT
>CAYUSV010000011.1:19554-21913 GCA_964447385.1 uncultured Campylobacterales bacterium
TTCTAAATCTTCAGGGTGTGACTCTAGCTCAACAAGATCTTGATCCATCTGCTCTATTAGCTCAAAAGCCTCTATCAAAAAGTCTTCTAAAATTTCTTGTAAATCATCCATATGTTTTTCCTTCTTAAGCTATTGCAACTATTGGTTGTTTTTGGTGAGCATTAATTGCTTTTGCCACTTCAAAATAAAATGTTGAAGCATTAAACTTTGTTAGATAAGCATCTGCTCCTGCCTCTTCGCCCCTGATATCACTAAAATGGTCGCTAATTGATGAGTTAAAAATAAGTGGTATACTCTTTGTGCGTTCATCTTTTTTAACATGAGAAGCAAAATGAAATCCATCCATTTTCGGCATCTCAACATCACTGATAATAATACGAAGTTCTTGTGTTATAGTATCACCAAAAATAGTGATCAATTCATTTAATTTTTCCAAACCGTCTACACCATCTTGTGCTTCTATGACATTTAATCCCATTTTGTGTATTGCTTCTTTGACAATTCTTCTTGCGGTTGAGCTATCATCAAGTATAAGGGCTGTTCCTTTAAATTGCTCTATTTGATTATCTTTTGTATCCGTGGAAGGTTTATAAAATCCTAACTCTTCTATGATACTTTCAAGATCAAGAATCAAAAGTACTTCATCATTTTCAATTTTAGTTACTCCAGTGATTTTAGTCTTATCAAATGCACCTTGATCAGTAGATGCAAATGATGCAGACTCTATTTGTGACCAAGATATTCTACGAATTCTTCGAGCTTCATGTACAGCAAAACCAATCAAGACATTGTTAAATTCTGTGATGATAACTCTTATCTGTATTGTTTTATCTTTTGGTGGGGTTATATTCATCCATTTTGCAAGATTTACAACGGGAATTACAACACCACGAAGATCAAAAATCCCATCTATATACTCTGGAGCACCTGGAAGTTCAGTTAAGTGTGGAAGTTTGATGATCTCTCTTACTTTTGCAACATTTACACCATATATACCCTCATAGATTTTTCCATTTGACTCTTTTTGAATTCGAAAATCCACAAGTTCCATCTCATTGGATCCTACTTTTAGGATGTTATCATCATTCATACTAACCCTTTACGAAAATTTTATAAATTTAATCTCATCTTCGAAGGTTATTTTGTAGTAACTTTTATCACAAGCAAAGCTACTGAAGTTCTTGTATTTGAGCTTTTCAAAGACAAATTCTTCATTTTGGTGATGGTGTCCTTCGCAGACAAAATCAATTTTAGTTATTCCTATATCGTACTTTTGTAGCTTTTGTTTAATGATTTTATGAAAATTTGGTATTTTATAACAGATGTTTTTATCAAGTTGTGGAGTGAGTATCTTTTTAGAGATATAGTTTTTGGTGAAACTATCTATAAAATTTAATACTTTTAGTGTGATTTTACCTCTTATGATAGCTGTATAAAATTTGTAGTTTATATCTTGGTAGATATCTCCATGTGAGAGCAGTAATTTTTTGTCATGATAGGCAAAGAGAGTAGGTTGTAAAGAGATTGGAAAGACTTTTACTAGAGGGAAAAGTTTTTTGAGACTAAAATCATGATTTCCTTCAAAATAGAAAATCTCAATAGTTTGTGAAAGTTTGTTTATAAGTTCAACTGATTTTTTAAAAAGTGATTTTGTGTATGATACTTCATAAACAAGTAGATCAAACATATCTCCCATCAAAAATAGTTGAGGTGTTTTTATATCACCACAATCTATCTTTTTTAAAAATTGATAAAAACCATCTCTAATTTCATTGTCATGAGAGTCAGAGATAAAGATTGCTCCATCTTTAATGATATTATCATGGAACATAAGCGATTGTAGGGATGGCAAGATTTTCTTCAAACCCACACATCAAGTTTGCGTTGACAACAGCTTGTGATGAAGCGCCACGGAGGATATTGTCAACTGTACTATTTATATAGAGTTTTTTCTCTTTGCGTTTTGCAAATATATCACAAAAATTTGTCCCAGCAGATGATTTGATATCAACAGGCTTTTCAAAAATGCGTATAAACTTTTCATCTTTATAGTAGGATTTTAAAACTTCAATCGGGTCAATCTCCTCTTTTAAAAGCATATATGCATCAATCATCTCACCTCGTGTGGCAGGTATGAGATGTGGAACAAAGTTTATGTCAAATGTTTTGCCACTTGCAAGATTTAACTTTTCTGTGATTTCTGGCTCATGGCGGTGCATAAAGGGGGCGTATGCAAAAATGTTTTCATTTATAGATATATAGTGAGTGTTTTCAGTACATTTTTTCCCAGCTCCTGAAACTGCACTTTTTGCATCTATAAAGATAGGATAATTTTCATCTATCATATCAACAAATGGTA
>CAYUSV010000011.1:22013-24667 GCA_964447385.1 uncultured Campylobacterales bacterium
AAAAAGGCTAGTTTTGCAGATTTTGCAATCTCTTTTACATCTGCCTTTTTAACAGAGAGATCAATCAACCCTGTTAAAGATGGGTGAAGATCCAAGATATTTTCACCGCCATTACTTGTTGCGATATAGGTGATATTAAATTTTGGATGGTTTATCAATATCTTTAAAAGCTCCAATCCTGTGTAACCACTCGCTCCAACGACAGCAACGTCTATCATGATCTAAAACTCTATCTCTTTATAACAGATAGAGACAATTTCATAATTAACTTCACCGCTAGGAAGTTTTACTGTTACTTCATCCTCTTCTTGTTTGCCTATAAGTTGTCTTGCTAATGGTGTGATTGAAGATATGAGCCCTTTATCGGGGTTACTTTCATAAGTACCTACTATGGTATAGGTAGCTTTTTGCTGTGTATCAAGATTTTCAATTGTAACTGTTGAGCCAAACATCACTTTGTCGTGAGCAAATTTAGAAGGGTCGATCTCTTTGACATTGTCATAAAGATCACCAAGCTCAGCCATGCGAGCTTCGATAAAGCGGAGTTTCTCTCTAGCCGCGTGATACTCGGCATTCTCTTTTAAGTCACCGTGTTCTCTTGCCGTATCTATCTCTTGTACTGTTTGAGGTCTTTGCACCATTTTAAGATCATGTAACTCTTCTCCTAATTTTTGGCGTCCAAAAATAGTGATAGGTTGTTTATCCATAAAAGTTCCTTATTATGTTTAGGATATTATAGCAAATAGGAATTTAAACTCATCGACATTATGTCGGTGAGTTTAAAGTTATTTAGTTTAGTATGTTTGTAAGATCTGTTGTTTTTTTCTGGCACACTATTGATTTTAATGTACCTAGTTTTGTTGTTGTACACTTTTCAAATATTGATGAAATTTCACCTACATTTTTGGCAAAATACATTTTGTTTGTAAATACAGTAGAGACGCTAGTAGTTTGTCCTCCTGTCTCTCCCTCTGCTTCTCTTGTGCCTGTGCAACTTAGTTCAAGAACATTATCATAGTTATTAGTCCCTATCTTTTTTGTTGCAATATATTTACTGATTTTACAAGCTTGTTTTGTCTCTGTATCAACAACTCTAGTAACATAATCTCCAACATTTGCAAATTTGACTCTATCTATAGGTGATTCGCCAACATCTGTGGATATTATTTTATTTTCTGTAATTGTGTAAGTTGTTTCAAGCGTATTACCAGTGCTGTATTCTCTTATATCTGCTCCGTTAATTTCAAATCTTTTAATAGGATATAATTCTCCATCAGCTACTGCTTTATAACTTTTTTTACCAGTTTCATCTGTGTAGGTTTTTTCAACATAGTTATTTGTTTTGTTTTGATCTGGTGCTAGATAATCTCTAAGATTATAATCACCGCTTGTTTTAAAGTTTAGTGTTACATCCTCTGGATTGACCGTTTTATCTTTATCATCTCCACCACACCCAACGCTTAGAAATAGTATCGAGCCCAAAAGAGAAGCCAATATAATACTTTTTTTCATTTTATATATCCTTGTTTTAATATTAAGTAACAATTCTAGCTTAAGAAAATTAATATATCTTTAAAGAGTTAAAATTATTTGATTTAAACTACCATGTTGGAGAATTTCTTTAAGTTCTTTTGCTTTATTATAAAAATTATCATCATCAAAATCGTTATAAGCACTTAATAGATTTTGAGCCGTTACTTCATCTTGGAGAAACTCCTTGTGTATCTCTTGTTTGCCCTTAAAATCCATTATAATATTCGCCAAGCCTACATGTGAGAGTTTTACAAAACGCCTCCCGATAAAGTAATCAAGTGCTTTTGCTTTATAAGCTAACACAAATGGTGTACCGATGATCGAAGCTTCTAAAGTTGCAGTCCCTGAACAGATAAATGCAAAATCACTCTGGCTTAAACTCTTTTGCATATCATAAGAGATCTCAAAATCACTGATATCACCGTAAATCTCATCTAGGTTTTTATCTTTGAAAAATTTAGGAACTATAAGGGTCTTTTTTTTATCTATCTTTTTTACAATGGATTTAAAAACAGGCATAAGCTTTTTTATCTCCCCTTGTCTGCTTCCTGGCATAAATGAAACTCTATCATAATGTTTTTTTGGATCTTTAAACATGGTAATTTCATCTAGCAGAGGGTTACCGACATAAGTACTTTTTGTATAAAACTTATCTTCAAACGGAAATATTGAAGCTAGGACATCACAATAAGCTTCGACTTTTTTTACTCTGTTTTTTTTCCAAGCCCATACTTTTGGCAAGATGTAATAGACTATTTTTTTTTTGGGATATTTCTCTTTGATCGCTTTTGCTAAAGGGATATTAAACGCCGGAGAGTCGATAAGAAGTACGGTGTCAATTTTACGAGCTAAAAATAGCATCTCTTTGATTGCCTCTTTTGCTTTTAATATCTTTGGGATGACATCTAGTATGCCCATGACGGAAAATTCACTAGATTTATAGAGTGGTGTGCCAAATTTTTCATCATAAATGCCATATAGATTTAAATTATTTAATTTTTTAATGATGGGTTCAAGATGTAGGTTTGCTGAGGGTTCTAGTGCTGATACAAGTAAATTCATGTTGGAAATGATAGCTAAATTTAAATTATTTCACAAATAAGCCGATATGGTTAATTAGA
>CAYUSV010000011.1:24767-28962 GCA_964447385.1 uncultured Campylobacterales bacterium
TTAGATTAAAGAGAGAAAGAGGTGTTATGGTATTAACAATCAAGCCAAATCTATTGTGCAACGCTATATGTGATTATTGTAATGTGCCTGAACTTGGCAAACTTATAAAACCGATGCAAAATGAGACGATTGACATGATCGTTGAAAAATTAGAGGATTTTGTACAAAAGCGAGGTGTAAAAAAGGTCAATGTAGTTTTTCACGGAGGAGAGCCGTTGCTTGCTCCTGATAGTTTTTATGAGCATGCTTATCACTGTTTTACTGGTAGTGAAGTTTTAAAAGATGTGGATATGAGATATAGCATCCAGACGAACCTCACACTCTATCACCAAAAGAAATTACCACACCTTATGAAAATTTTGGGAGATAAGCCTCTTGTTGGTACTTCGTATGATCCTGTGAGTGACTCTAGAAAACTTGGATATAAAAAATCGTATGAAGAAGAGTTTATGAAATCGTACTTTTTGATTAGATCACAAGGTGCATTTATAAATGTCATCTATCCTGTGACTAAAAGTGCTTTTGGAAAAGAGAGGGAGATTTATCAATTTTATAAAAATTTGGGTGTTATCTCTCTTACTATCAAACCTATGCTTGATTATGATGGCAAAACAAATGAAGATGAACTTTATACAGCTCAAGAGTATGGTGAGTTTTTAATCCGTTTTTATGATGAGTGGAAAAAAGATAATTATGGAATTTGTGTAGAGCCGTTTAATGGTTGGACACTAAAACATAAAACAGGAAATGGAGAGCAACTTAGCTGTTATTTTTCAGGGACTTGTTCTGGAGATATGTTTTTGGTCATGCCAAATGGTGATATATATGAGTGTTGCGAATACACTAGGATAAGAGATGTTGCCGTTGGAAATATCTACAAAGATGAGTTTGTATCTTTACATAAAAATCGTGTCAAGAGTGTCACTAACTATACCCAAATGATGAAGGCAAATGCTTGTGATGGGTGTGAGTGGTGGGGGTATTGTCATGGGTATTGTCCTATAAAAACACATGGAGAGAAAAGCTCTGATCTGCACTATTTTTGTGATAGTTATAAAAACTTTTTTAATGATGTCTTTAAAGAACCTTATGGAGATAAAGCGCAACTTGATGTAAATAAAATAAAACAAATTATTAGGGAGAAAGAGTATGTTATATGAGATTAGTTTACCACAGAGTGTAAAGATAAATGTAAATTCAAAGAAAAAGATTGTTAGATTGCACAAGATGAAAGGAGTCTCTGGCATCAAAAGTGCATTGGATTTTGCTGTTTCATTTTATAGTAAAAATACGGAAGCAATTTTTATTGAGCTTAGTACTCTTGAAGATTTGAAAAGTATTTATAATCTTCGTTATAAAAATATTGGAATTATCTATAATTTTAAAGAGGAAGATTTAAAAGAGTTAAGCTCTTATGAAAATATTTTTAAAGCGTATGAAATAAAAGTAGTTATTGATGATATTAAAACCAATAGAGTTATATCTGTGATCAAAGAGGTTACAAAATATGATGTTGAGGTTGAGCTATCTTTTGAGCTATTTTCAAAACTTAGTGCAAAAGAGTGGGAAGAGGTTGCAAAAGAGATTATCTTGAATCCACATATTGTACATAGGGTAGAGCCACTTTTTAGTATGACATATTATCTGTATCAAAAACAGAGAGCTGAGGTGAGTAAAGCTACACTTTGGAAAGTGATTGGTGAAGAGGTTGAAAAAAATCTTTATATTGATGAAGATGAAAATATCACACTCTCAAAAAGATGGGCCAATAAGAGAAAATATTTTGCTAGTCTTGATGATAAGTCAATAAAAATAAAAGATGGAGAGTTTTATAAAAAATTACAAACTTATGAGCAAAACCTCTTTTTTACTAACTTAGAGTGTTCTATGTGTGAATATTATGGATATTGTAAAGCTAGTTTGAAGTTTGAAAATAGTGGTTATGATTGTAGTGGATTTAAAAATGCACTTGATATTGTTTCAAAAAACTTTGATAGATTTAAAGTAGATAAAAAAGAGATAGCTTAGAAAAAGAGAGATTGATGAGAGAGCATATATTTTCACTACCGTTTTGTAATACTATGTCAGAATATGAGGTAAAAAGTAGATATATACCATTTTTACATAAGTATAAAAAGTATATTTATGATATCTATTTTACCTGTATAATTCCACCATTTGAAGATGATGGCATGGGAACTTCAAAAGAGAGTGAGAATGCTCACAAAGAGACTGTTAGAGTTTTTAAACTGATGATGAATATACAAAAAAAGACAGGTATCAGAGTCTCTGCCACATTTAACAATATCAAAGTTGACCCGACTGCAAAAAATCTGGAAATATTTGTAAGAAACCTAAGAGCACTTTATGCTAGTGGTCTGAGGTCTATGACGATACCTCACTATCACTGGATGGCTTGTGGTGTGCTTCAAAAGGAGTTTCCTGATATGCATATCAAAAACACAATCCTTCGTAAAGTATCTAGACCACAAGAGTATGCTGATAGTGTAGAAGCTGGGTTTGATTTGGTAAATATCGATCGTTATAACTTAAGAGATAGAGATAATTTAATCCGACTAAAAAAAGCGTATGACAAATACAAAGTGCCTATGTCAATTCTTGTCAATGAGGGGTGTAGAGGTAACTGTCCTGCTATGGATGAGCATTTTATGCTTAACTGTTCTAGTGATGATTTAGGAAATTATTTTAGTCAAGCTTTAGCTTCGGTGACTTGTACCAAATGGAAAGCTCTTAATCCTGCGTATAGATTGCAAACTGGTTTGATGCCGCCTCTTAGAGAGGATTTTAAAGAGATTTTAGAGTATGTGCAGGTACTTAAGCTTCACGGTAGAAGTGTACTGAGTGTTTTGTACTCTTCTATGGAGATTATCAAAAGGTGGGCTGATAGGAGTGAATATATCTTGCCTGGAATGCAAAAACAGATAGAGATGTACAACTACGATGAAAAAAAGCTCAAACAGTGGAGAGCCTTTGTGAAAAATTGTAAATTTGAGTGTTGGGATTGTCATATGTGTCAGGATTTGCATAGTAGTGCAAAGCTGCAAGCACTTAGTTTTGAAGAGGGGATAATATGAGTGTTGGATTGGCATTGATTATGAAGCCTACATATGCTTGTAATGCTGCATGTGATTATTGTAGTATACATAAACTAGGCGATACTGTTAGACCTATGTCTAAAGATGATTTTAGTGAGTTAACTGATGCACTTGATGCTTTTTTCAAGACAAAGAGTGGTAAGAGTGCGGTGACATTTTTTTGGCTTGGTGGTGAGCCTTTGATGATGAGTGATAAGTTCTATACTCATGTTGAAGAGCAGAGCAAACACTCTGCACTTTCTAAAAGCACAAAAATATATCACAATCTTCAATCAAATTTAACAACTTTAGCAAAAAAAGACGCACCAGCTATGAAACGGCTTTTGAAAAATTTCTCAAAACATCCACATGATGGAAGATACCATGTTAGCACCTCTTTTGATCCTGTGAGTGATGCTAGAGTTATGAAAAGTAGTGAGTCTTATGATGAGCTTTTTATGAAGGGGTATTTTCATCTTAAAAAAGATGGAGCTATTTTGTCTGCTGTGTATACCGTCCATAAAGGATCTATCGGCAGAGCAAGAGACATATATACTTTTTTTAAAAATCTAGGACTTGATGGATTTAATATAAATGCCATGAGTGACTATCAAGGTGAATTTAGCGAAGAGAATTTGGAGATGACCCCTACAAGCTATGGAGAGTTTTTGATAGATATGTGGAAAGTATGGGCAGAGGATAATTACTCACTTCGAATTACTCCTTTTGTCTCTTGGAGAAGGCTTAAAGAGCGTGGAGATGATTCGCTTTTGAGATGCCATAACGATGGTAGATGCAATTTGAGTTTGTTTGCTATAGGACCTAATGGCGATGTGTTTGATTGTGATAGAGCTATGCAAGCATATGAAAAACCTTTGGGAAATTTTAAAACTCACTCTTTTGATGAGATGCAGTCAAAAAAAGTGTTCCAGGATAGGATAGTTGATATCAAAAAGAAGCAGTGTGATGGGTGTGTGTGGTGGAATTATTGCAAGGGCGGATGTCCTTATGAGAGTAGGGGGCAGTTTAATGGGTATTTTGACAAGACTCACTGGTGTGAATCTTTTAAGATGTTGTTTGGGTATATTTGTAAGGTTTAA
>CAYUSV010000012.1:0-28635 GCA_964447385.1 uncultured Campylobacterales bacterium
TCACCCCTCTATGACTTACTGTTATGATGAAGTTTGATCTGGGATGGTTATATGTGATGCGGAGGATATAAGGATATTAAAAGGAGTAGTAAGTAAAGACCATGTTCATATGCACATAGAATACCCACCAAGCAAATCAATGAGCGATATAGTGAAAAAGTTAAAAGGTCGAAGTTCAAGAGGAATTTAAAGAGCTATCAAAACAATATTGGGGAAAACACTTTTGGGCAATAGGTTACGGTGTATGGAGTACAGGTAACATAAGTGATGAGATGGTTCAAGAGTATTTAGAACACCACCGAAATCCATCAAATAAAGATTTAGGCACAATGATATTGGAATAGGCGTAAGCCAGGACTTTCAGTCCGCAAAGTAACCTATGCACTTTCAGTGCATAGTGGTTGAGTTTCAAAGATAAAGTTTTTTTATGTGTCATAGACACGGGACGATTTTAATAATCAGAGCCTTACGCAAGGAACTTTAAAACCTTACTAGATGGTGGTATTAGTTCATACAATATATCAGGTAAAGAGATAGTTGAGGGGAAAGCTTTTATAGTTGATAAGAGTTATGATGCAAAACTTACTCCGATAAATGAGGATAAAGATGGAAATATCCTAAAAGGAGCAAAAGCAAAATACACAAATGACCAAAACCACTCTATAACTATAGAGTCGATAGAAAGAAACGAGATACAGATAAGTGTAGATATTGATGGTGACGGCAAGAGTGATCAAGTTGAAGTGATATCTTTATAGGTATCTTTTTTTACTCCAATCAAAGAAGTTCCGATCATCGACAAGAGTACATAGACTAAAAAAAAGTAGAGTCCGGATTCTATTTTTATGAGGCTGTGTATATCTTGTTTGGTTGAGAAAAATACTACTAAAAAAGATACTATAAAGACATCTGCCATTGACCATTTACCCAATTTATCTATCAAGACAATGATATTTTTGCCAAGACCGCTCTCTTTTAAAAATCCATACACAAGTATGACAATACTTTTTAAAAAAGGTATGACAATACTAAACAAAAGCACAAGCGTAGCAACGATATAGTTACCGCCTGCAAATAGTTTTTCAATAGTGCTTATGATAGTTTTGGTATCAAATGATAGAGTAGCCAAGCCAACGATTGGGAGATCTTTATAGACGATGACCATCAAAAGTGGGGCGTTAAGTGCAAAATATAGAGTGATAAGCGAACTAACACCGATAAAGAGAGTTAAAAATTCAGGGTCAATAAGCTTGAAAATAGCAATAAAAATGATAATAGTACCAAAGAGATAATAGAGATACAAAAGTGCTTTTTTTTGTGCATCATCTGCATGTTTGATGAGATTTTTGGTTTTGGTTTGATCTTTTGTATAGTTGTCATATAAACCAACTGTAAGATTTTCTAAGATTTTATCAACTTTAGTGTGTAGTAGAGTGCTAGTATCACTCTGTTTGGAGATCTGTTTTGAGAGTTCTATATGTTGTTTAGAGTTTTCTAAGATATTATAGCTCAAATAGATCAGTAGTATTGCGACAGTGCTTAATAGTAGTGATTTGATTAGAAGTCGCATGTAGGGATATTTGAAAATTTGACCAAGAATTTTCTTGGCCAAATTGTCTGAGAAGTCTCTATCTTTTTGAAAATTGTGGGCTTCTTCTTGCTTTTCTTCTTCCGTATTTTTTTCTCTCTACAACTCTTGCATCTCTTGTTAAGAGACCGTTTGGTTTGAGTATAGATCTAAATTCTGGATCAAACTCAGCTAAAGCTCTTGAGATACCGTGACGAAGTGCATCAGCCTGAGCTGAGAAACCACCACCAAGTGTTGTTGCTATGATATCTATTGAAGTTGATTGTTTTGTCAAATCAAGCGGTTGCATAACTCTTTTTTTAACTAAATCAAGACCACCTAACCACTGATCAAGACTCTGACCGTTTATAGCCATCTTGCCGCTTCCTGCTGTAATCCATACTTTTGCGATTGCTCTTTTTCTTTTTCCTGTTGCGTAAACTTTTGCCATTAAATAGATCCTTCTGATTTACTTACTTGTGCAGTGTGTGGATGCTCACTTCCTGCATATACTTTTAACTTTTTGAGCATCTCTTTACCAAGATTTGTTTTTGGAAGCATACCACGCGCACCTAGTCTAAAAAGTTTTAAAGGGTTTGTTTCAAGTAACTCTCCAAATTTATCACTTTTTACACCACCAAAATATCCTGTATGTCTATGATACATTTTTGTATCTAGTTTTGTACCTGTTACTTCAATTTTTTCTGCATTTATTATGATGACATAATCACCACAATCTACATTTGGAGTATAATATGGTTTATGTTTTCCTCTAAGAAGTGTAGCGACTTCTGTTAAAAGACGACCGAATTTTTTTCCGGTAGCGTCGATAACAACCCAATCTCTTTGCACCTCATTTGCTTTTATCATTTTTGTTGATTTCACAATCTGCCTTTTTGATTTAATTGAAACGAGAGTTTAGTATATCACTACTTATAATTAGCTTAAATTAAGTGTTTTATAAGTTTTTATTTTTTTTGGCAGCTAAATATGCGCGATTTACATCATCTAAATTTTTGATTTGTGAAATCATCTCCATTGATAATTGTACAGCACTCTGTTCCCCTTTTTGTGCAGCTACAAATATAAGCTTTAGCCCCTCAACTTGATCTTGGTTATAAAAGAGATATTCCCCATATGCCAATTGAGCTTTAGAGTATCCGGTATCTGAAGCATCTTTGAGTAATGTTAGGCTCTTTTGTGGCTCTTTTGGGTAAATTAAAAGTGAAAGTTCATATTTTGCTTTAGGATTATTTGCTTGTGCTGATATTTTGTACCATTGCATAGCTTTATCTATCTTTTGTTGTTGGTGTAGGATTTGTGCAATTTTTAATGCAACATTTTTCCTTCCAAGCATGTATGCTTTCTTATAATAATCTATAGCTTTGGATAAGTTTTGCTCCTGTCTATATATATCGCCTAATCGTTCTTTTGCTGATTTATAGTCTACTAACTCTTCATAATCTTTTTTAGCTGCTTGTATATCTTTAGATAAAAAGAGACCATTTAATTTTAAATTAGCAATGCGTAATTTCGCGCCTAATTGTCCAAAATTAGAAGCTTTTTCATACCAGCTATAACTCTCTTTATTGATACCATTTTCTTGTTCTAAAAATTGTGCATATTTTAAAATATCATTTGGATTATTTTGTTTTATTATAGTTAGAAATAGTTTTTTTGCTTTAGTTGGATTATATAAGTGACTATTTTTATTGGCATATATTGATGCCTCTTTTAGTTTTGAGGTTTTATGTCCTTGTTGTGATGCTATGTGAAAATAGTTGAGTGCTTTGTTTTCATTTTGTTGTGTATATTTGCCTTCTAGGTATAAAATTCCCAATAAGTATGTCGCTTGTGCATAACCGTTTTTTGATAAATTACGAAGTTTTTTTAATCCTTTATCTATATCTTTTTTAGTCCCTTTACCTTCTAATTGTAAAATTGCTATGTCATATGAAGCAGAAATACTACCTTGAGCTTTAGCTTTTTTAAGCCAGTAGTAGAGTTCAATATATCCATTGTTAGTTATTGGAAACTCTTTTTTGATTTTAGAAATATTTATAGATGCTTTGGCATATCCATTTTGATATGCCATCATGTAGTATGTAAGGGCTATGTTAATATTATCGGGATTAAGTTTAAGTGATATGTCACCCATACCTTTTTGTGCTATTGGAAATCCTTTTTGTGATAGTATTTGGTAATGTTTATGTGCGAGTTTATAATTTCCATTGTTATAAGCATTTTTGGCAATTGTCAAGTCTGCGCATCCTGTGATCAAGAAGATAAAAAATAAACTACCAGTAAAGCTTATAGTCAATATGTGCACGATAAATTTCCTTTTTTATATTTTTTTTAAATGCATTGCCCCCTAAAAAACTACTTAATACAAGTTGTAATCCACTTTTGTTATTATGATTTTGACCAAATATTATATCAATTCCATGTCCAATATCTCGATTTTTCCCATTTGGAGAGATTTGTAATCTTGAGTTACTCAAATATATACTTGCTTCGTTTTGTCGGTAATAATGATATGCTGTTTCTATTGAAGTATTTTGAGACAAGAAACTTCCTGCGAAAATAGAATAAATTTGTATATTTGATAGTTGTGGATCTACAATTTCTCCATAATAACGATATCTCGTATTGCCAAGTATCGATGTTTTATTGTTGCTAGTTTTTGGCTGTAAGTATCTGTTATTGTTTGTTCCTCCTGAACCATATGCAAGGTCTAAACCAAGAGAAAATTTGTCACTTTTGTATATGGATCCTAGATCTAAAGCATAACCGTTTATTAATTGTTTTGTATTATTTAAATATGTATCACTTGTAAAAATTTTACCGACATCTATCCAATAGTTGAGATTTGTTCTATAATTACCATATGTTCTAAAACCAAACCAGCCTAGTTGATTTTTATTTTCTTTTTTATTTTTTTCGTAAATAGCAAAAAATTCGATATGTTTTTTAAAATAGTAATGATAATCCATATGAAAAATAAAATAAAGTGAATCTTCCAATCCAACTCTTTGATCACCAATATTTATACGATTATCGTTTACTCTGCCACCCACTGATGCATCCCAACTTAATAGTGTTTCATTTTTGTATATTTTTATAACATCTAGTTCGTTATCATACCACCAAGTTCGGAGATCTCGAAATATTGTTCGACCAATTTTGGTATTAATGTTTTTTTTATGAGAGATTGGAAACTTAAGTGAAAGTTTTTTAAATTCTATATAGAAGTACTTATGAGTCTTATTTTTAATATTGTTAAACCCTATTATCGTACGAATATCTGTGTTTAAAATTATATTTTTATTAAAAGTCTGTTGATTTTGAACGCCTATACGCGTTATGATTTTACTCTTGTTATTTAGTTGTATAGCTCTAGTGTTTAGATAAAAGTCTGTTTTTTTCTCTATATCAGAAGTAAATAAATTTGTATAAATTAACGATATAAATAATAATATTTTTATTTTCATTGTGCTTTCTCCACTATCTCCCAAAAATCTTTATGAGAGATCTTCTTTTCTTCTGTTCTATGCATATTAATTAGTAAAAGTTGTTGTTCAATTTTTGTTTTAAATAATTTTAGTTTATTAGTAGGGGTTTTTTCTAATAGTTTTAAAGCTGAAGAGTTTCTATTTTGATTTCGAATTTGTATTGCTTTTTCTTCTCCTTTTGCATTTGTTAATGCAAAAGTTTCTTTTTTTAATCTTTTATTTTTTTTAATTATGGGTATATCTTTTTCTTGTATATTGTTTTGATAAATTTTAGATGCTTGTATTAAAATTAAGTCATCTTCTTTATTTAAGCTATTTATATAAGAAAAATAAGTAATATTTTTTTTGTTTTTTTCTAGGTTAAACTGTTTAACTTTAGCTTTTAATTTGTTAGTCAATAGTGGTGTTTTTTGATTTTCAAAGACTTTTCCTTCATAAAGTCTATCTACTGCTTTTTTAAATGAGATATTGATTTTATCAGAGGTTATATTTAATATATTTGGAATTAAAGAGAGATCTTTTGTAGCAATAAAATCTCCTAAAATTGCAGCTTCACATAATAAAATTAACCCGTGTTGATCGTGTAGTTTGAGTTTTTGATATCCTAGTAAGCGTAGAGCTTTTGTATTTCCACGCAGTGCCGCATCTTTTAATAAAGGCTCTCTTTTGATCATACTTTCGTCACTAGTTAGTTCTATTAAAGGGTTGTAAACATAATCAATATTGTCTTTAGCCATCATTTTTAAAATCTCTATTTTTTTATCTGTGATTTTATCTGCATTTAAAAATAAGGTAGAAATATAGAAAAGTATAATTATAACTTTCATGGATTAGTAACCTTTTTATCGCTTAATAAAAAACCTTGTTTACTGTTTGAAGTGAGAATGTCTAAAGTATATTTCTCAATTTCACCAGAAAAATATAGTGGTCCAGAATTTTTTAATGTATTGTGTTGAAAAAATAGTTCAGCATTATTTTTTACGCTCAAGGCAGAATTTATATTTTTTTCAAAATAGTTTTTAATGAAATAAGCTTTTGCTTTTTGATGATATGGATCCAAGATGAAGTTTCGTGTTTCAAGTTTATCTATATTAACAACTGATATTTCAGCACCATTTAGGGCATTGTGATAGATATAATTTTGATGAACACTAATGTTTGAACTATTTCGTATATAAATCCCGTTATGATTATTTTGCAATATAATGTTATTTGAAATTATATTATGGTCACTCTCCATAATGGCAATACCATCAGTTCCATTTTCAAAACTTATATTTTTATAAATTAAGCTATTTTCACAATCCCTATCAAGCATAATTCCACTTCCTTGATTTAAAAATGTGATATTTTCTGCTATAACTGAATTGTCTACTACTCTTGAGAAAATAATACCATGTGCATATCTTGCGCTATGGGTAATATTTCTTGCAATTGTTAAGTTTTCTGAGTAATCGTGTGGATCGATACTATATATTATATTATCATAAAATAAATTACCCACTAAAAAAACGTCTTTAACATTTGTACTATAAAAACCGAAAAAACATTTTGAGATATTATTACCAACTATTGTTGCAGATGGCTCTGCTCTACTCCTTAGAAATGTATTTAAAGTTCCTTGATGTTTTTTATCAAATCCTCTTTTTAGGAGGGATATACCATACATCCCAGTAGGACCTTTAAAGCCAAGACCTATAATATCTGAATTAAGGATATTTGTATAAGATCCTTCTAACCCTTGTATAAATGGTCGAGGAGATTGTTTACTATGCATTAGTATTTTGCTTTTATGTAATATTTTTCTAGGTCCATAATTCTGTTCCTTAATATTCCAAGAGGTAATTTTAGCATCAACTATGTCTAAATTGCCATGATATGATATAAAGGCACCATGCTCTAAGGATAGTTTTAATGTAGTTTTTTTGATGATTAAAGTGGCTGTTGGTGAGATATATATTGGTAATTTAATTAGATAATTATTTTTTCCAATTTTTTGTATTATTTTTTTGTCTTTAAGAATTGAATGGATTGTTTTTAAGTCATAAATACCGTTTGATAAAACGATGACATTTGGCCATAATATATCACTTTTTGACCATATCCTTTTAAATGCATACATATTGCTTTTTGGTAAAACTGAAAGTTTTTGTATAGGAATTAGATTTACACTATTGCCTTTGAGTGTTTTTGAGATTTTTTTGTGTAATTTATCTTGTGTATAGTTATTGATATTTAATTGTTTATATTTTTGTATTAATTGTTTTTCATTAGATTTTTTTTGTGCAAATGTATGATTTACAAAAAAAATCAAGAGTACAAAAATAACAATACTTAATCTCATTTTTTTATCTCCATTTTTAAAAAGTATTGATTGTTGCCGTAGCAACTTCACCAATTTGTTTAATTGTGAGATTTGAATCAGATTCCATTGCAATAGTTACATAATCAAATGGTAAAGTTGAAGATTGTTGTGAGTTTATCTGTTGATTTGAAATTGATTGATTACTTTTTATCGTTTTTATCTTTGCCTGGATTTGTTTACCGTCTGAGAGTTGTACCTCAACTTTATCGCCGATAGTGAGTTTGATAGCTTTAGATGCCTCTATTTTTGCTTCAATATATGGTTTTGAACCGGAGGGCATTATGGTTAAAAGTGGTTCAGATTTGTCTACAAATTCATTATCTAATACATATTCAAAGATAACTATTCCATCTGTAGGGCTTTCGATAATAGTTACTCCACCACCTATAAGTTTCATTGAAGCGAGTATATCTCCTTTTAATATTTTTGATCCAACTACATGGTTTTGAGTTGTATAATAGCTAGGCGCTGGAGCACGAATAATAATATTAGGTGCACTTACAATTGCATTTAAATTTTTTATAATGAAGAGTTTATTAAATGCACTATATGAGATAAAAGTTAATAATCCTAATATTGTTAAAGTGAGTAGCCCATAGATACTGAGTTGTTTTGTTCTATGTAAAATTTTTTGTGTAAGATTCATATCTTTTGTAACCATTTTAGATAAATCTTTTTTTGTAAAACGATCATGTTTTAATATTTCTATAAATGAGTTAGTTGTTACTACTTCTCCAGACAGATAAGCATTTATAATATGATGTATCAAAGATAGTTTGTCTTTATCAAGTCCTGAAAAACTACATCTGAGAACATTGGTAGTTTTATTATAATCTTTTTTTACCAATCTTATATCCATAATTGTTGAAATTGTTTCAAAAGTAAAAATTAATTTTGCATAAAAAGAGTTGCCTTGTATTTTTAAATCTGAAATATTTTTTATTGCTAGCCCACCAACTGACCAATTTTCAATTTTGTAGATTTTTTCATCTATAGAAATTTGTGCTGGTATTTTATATCTTGCATGTTGTCTTGTGTGTTCTGCTTCGTGTAAAATTTGTACTGACATGATTCTCCCCTAATGTTGATTAATAATATTTGAACTCATTTGATAAATATCTTGAATATTTACAGCACCAATGGTAAATGCTATTAGTGTGATGAAAACTAATAATGATGCTAAAAAAGATAAACTTGAACTAGATTGAATAAACCAATTGTCAAAAGAGTTATTTGTTTGCTTAAATGTTGTTTTTTGTCTTGTCCATTTTTGTCTGTTTAAGTGATTTAATATATAAATTTTTACTAAAGAACCATAAATTTGATTAAAATAGATCAAAAATGGCCAAGTGATAGAGATATGTTTTCGTGAAGATAGTAGCATTAATGATTGTGTGAATCTGGTAAAAGCTATCCACCAGATAAATATTAAGATGAGTGAACTATCATATACTATAGCTCCTATTAATGCAGCGAATAAACCAAAAAGTGAAGTCCACATAGAGAATCTTTGATCCCAAAGATTCCACCATGTAAAGTTACCAATAGTTTTGCGTTGGAGTTTTAAAGCTCTTGTATTTGCTCTTAACATATTTCCAAACCAGCGACGCATTAAGACTGTGGCTCCTATAAAAAAGTTTTTATCAGGAATTTCTTCAATAGTAAGAATACTAACATCCGGTATATACCACATTTGCCAACCATCTTTTAATAGATGAAACCATGAAGATTTATCATCTCCCGTTAAAAATTGAAAACGCCCAAGTCTCCAATGGTCAATATAGTCAAATTCTATGGTTTGAATAAACTCTTTTGTTGTGACAATACTAGCTCGAAACATAGACATTCTTCCAGTTAGTGTTAATACTTTATTGGATAATGAGTTTGAAGACATATAAATATGTCGTTGAGCAAAACGCATACTGTACCATTTTCGATACAAATTTGTTGCAAAGTCATTTCCATAAAGTTCACAATCTTCATCTGTTGTTAGTGCGCCAAGTTTCGGATTTAGAGAAAACATACTATAGCAAGCTTCGGTAGATCCTATAGGCAATATAGAATCTCCATCAATGACAGAAACAACAGAATTTTCTAAATCTACGGTAGAGTTGGAGATGGCTCGAAAACCGACTGCTAAGGCATCTCTTTTCCCTGTGCCTGAAATTCTTACTATTTTTAATTTTACATTTTGGGGTGGATTTTGTGCATAAAAAAGTGCTTTAATTAGCCTCTCTTCGCTCATTTCAACAATTGATGCTACTATAGTTGATGAGGTTTTACAAGCTATCGCATCAGCTATTGCAGCTTGGTATGTTCGAATTGTTACCTCTGTACCTATTCTGAATGTAGTTAAAAGTAAAAATACATGATTTGGTCTTGCTATGTCACCTAGAGCATTGGCTTTTTCCCTTATTGATGGAAAAATAATTTTACGGTAAATTAAAGAACGAGTGAAATGTATCAATGCCCATCCATAACGCCAAATAGCAAGAGTACCTAGTGCAAATATAAACTGTTTTGCGGAAGTGTCAAAATATATATTAGGTAATGCAAGTGCTGTAGCAATAAGTACCAAAAAATATATAAAATAGCTAATCATTTTTCTTTACACTCTTGTATGATTATTTTTTGACCACTTTTGGTTCTAACCTTTTTCTGTTTCATCATTGTAAAGATTTGGTTTCCACAAATTTCATTCTTATTTGGAGCACTCATGATTTTTAATGCTCCTTGTTTATTATTACTGAGATAATTCTCATATATGTTATTTTCAATACCATCATTTATACTGTTTCCTCCTGTTCGAATACCCACTCCTGTGTTATCAAATATAATATTATTCCGAACTATATTGTTGTTGCCTCGAATAGATATACCTCCTAAGTTTGGATCCATTTGGTTGGTACATATGTTGTGTTCTATGATATTGTGATGACTTCCCTCTTTAATATCAATACATTCACTCCCAAATGAAATAATAGTATTATGATGTATCCAATTTTGATGTGATGTATCTATATCTTTTGTTGGATTTTTTCCTTCGCGTATCTGTTTTGGCGCAGTGCCTATATAGATCGATTCACCATTTTTTTTACCTCGTTTAAATACAAAATCTCGGATTCCGCAATTTTGAATAATATTGTAAGCGACTTCATTATTTGATGCAAAATATTTAATACGAATGCACTCACCAAGAGCATTTTGAAGCTTCATTCCAACTATCTTTATGCCTGTAACTCCAATATTTTTTTTACCCTTTATATAAATTAATTTATCTCTATAATTATTTTGGCTACTTGCATTTTTTTCTTTGCCATCAATTGTGAAGTTAATCAACTCTATGTAACTATGGTTAATTTCAAAAATATATGCCCGTTTTTTTCCTTTTAAGATGGCACCATTCATTCCCATGATTTTTATTGGTTTATCTTTTTTACCAGATCTTATAGATTTAATATCTTCATAATATTTTCCTTTTAAAAGAATAATGGTTTCATTTGCTCTTGCAAAATTTATAGCGTGTTGGATAGTTTTGAATGCATTTTGTGGTGTTTTGCCACTATTTTTGTTGTCTCCTGAGGGTGAGATAAAATATGTGTTATTACTCTTATCAAGTATTTCATTTTTTTGTTTTACATCTGAGGAATGCAAAATAGTAATAGTTAAAAAAGATAAAACCAATTTAATAATAATATTGAAAGACATTACCAACAGATTCCTTGATAATTATTTTGACTTACTTTTTTACTAATTCTAACTAAATCAAGTATCTCTTGGTTTTTATTGATATCCTCTTCAATATGTATAAATTCATCTGATTTATTACCAATAATTAGTAGATCACATGAGTTTTTTAGCTCATTTATATCGTCTGTTAAGAGTCTTGAAATATGAGGAATATGATTTAGCAGATAGTTTTTGTTTGCACCAACTAAAGTAGCCATTTTAACGTTTTTATCATATATTTTAAGTTTATAGCCTTTTCCAATTAGGATTTCAGCTAATTCAACAAGTGGACTTTCTCTTAAATCGTCTGTCCCTGCTTTAAAGCTAAGACCAAGCATACCTATATGCCTTTTTCCAGTGTTTTTGATGATGTTAAAAGCGCGCTTGATTTGTTCATCATTACTTGTGATTAATGATGAGAGAAGAGGAGTATTTATATCTAATTTATTTGCTTTGTAAGTAATTGCACGAACATCTTTTGGTAGACATGATCCACCAAAAGCAAAGCCTGGATTAAGGTAGTATGATGAGATATTAAGTTTTAGATCTTGACAAAAAATCTCCATGACTTTTTGCCCATCAATACCAACTTCTTTTGAAATATTCCCAATTTCATTGCCAAAAGTAACTTTTGTGGCATGCCAAGCGTTATCAGCATATTTTACCATCTCTGCTGTTGGAATATTGGTCATAATAAGTGGCGCAGTTAAAGATTTGTATAATAAGGCAATAGTGTTTGCACTTTTCTGATCACTATAGCCAATTACTGTTTTGGGTGGATTATAAAAATCATAAATTGCAGTCCCTTCGCGTAAAAATTCAGGATTAGAGATATACCCAAAATCAATCCCAGCTTTTTTACCAGAATACTCTTCTAAAGTAGGAATTGCAAGAGTTTGTGCACTTCCTGGTAAAACAGTGCTACGCATAACTATAATATGATTTTTATTTTTTATTTTAATTGCTTTACCTATATCTTCACATACTTTATGAATATAACTCAAATCTAAATTACCGTTTAATTGGCTTGGAGTACCAACACATATAATAGATATATCTGTTTCTAAAACTGCTTTTTTTGCATTTTGCATAGCTTGAAGTTTGCCTGTCTTAACTCCTTGGCTGATTAATTTGTCCAAATCTTTTTCGATTATAGGTGATTTTCCATTATTGATTAACTCTATTTTTGTTAAGTCAACTTCGACCCCAATTACAGTGTGACCATCTTTACAAAGACATGCAGAACATACAACGCCAACATATCCCATACCAAAAATACTAATATTCATTAAACTTCCTCATGTTATTTAAATACAAATAATACTGACTTTATCTAAATAATAGTATAAAATATATATATTAATATTTAAAAAGTAAAAAATATATATACTAAAAATAATTTAATTTATAAAAATGAAGTTTGGTGTAGGATGGTCATAATATTTAAATATTGATTAATTCTATATCATCTTTTCTAACATAACATAGATAAGCTAGTACATCTTTGTCTACAATTTTTTGTACAGCATTTTTGTAGTGTAATACTTGATTGATATGCACACTCTCTCTTTTGCGTGAACTCTTATAATCAATAACTACAAAATGTTCAGCATGTTCGATTAGGAGATCTAACTGTTTTAATTCTCCGTTAAATGAGATAGGTTGCTCTTTTAGAACTTTTCCTGAAACTAATTTTATAAATGGTTTGTGATTTATGAGTGTGGTTACTCTTTTTTTAATTTCAAGACAGAGATTGTCATCTAGAAGTAGTTCATAACGATTTTTCATAGCCCAATATGCTTCTTCTATATATGTCTCGTCAAAATCCTCTATGATCTCTAACATATAGTGAAGTCCAAGTCCAAAATTTTGAGCTTCAAAACTAGTCTTATCTCTTTTTTCTTCTCTGATCTTTTGATCTTGTAGACCAAATTTTATCTTTTTATACTCCAGTTTTTGCGCTATTTCAGTTGATTTTAGTTTTTTTTGTGGTTTGATTTTACCAATCTCACATTCGTTTAAATTAAGTACACAAAAAGAGGAGTTTTCACTGTTTTGACAGATGATAAGAGACTCTTTTGCTCTTGTAAATGCGACATAAAGGAGATTTAGCTCATCAAACGATGTTAATTCTTTTTCTGTTTCCAATGCTTCTTTATACAGTAAATCAAAATGAGCTCTATTTTTAAGGCGCACAAAAAGATCTTTTAATTCAATATCTTCATATTTAAAGATTAGTGATGATTTATCAGCGCTCTTTTTTTTAAAACGATCTGAAATTATTACATGATCAAATTCTAACCCTTTTGATTTATGAATGGTAAGTATTTTTATACCTTCCTCTCTTTTTGATGGGGAGTCGATGGTTAAATCTTCTGATTCAAAAAGAAATGATTCAATATCTTTATATAGTGAAATCACCTCAATAAATTTTAACAAATCTAAGTCATCACTGTATAGCTTGAAATGTTTAACTATTTTTTTTACTAGAGTAAGTAAATCTTGATTTTTATTAAATTGACTGATATCTATCGTTTCATCTGAGCTTAGTCCTATATAGGCTAAAAAATTGGCTTTGTATAAGTTTTCTTTAAAATACAAGTATTTTAAAAGCTCTATTATTGCTGAAACCATTGGCGAGTTGATTAGTTTTGATGAGGTTTGAGTTGTGATTTTAAGATTTGGATTTTTCTCTAAAAGTGCCTCTTGTATTAGATATGCATCACTGTTTGTATAAGTTAAGATTGCAATATCTTGGGCATGTATGCCTTCATCTAAAAGTGAAAAACAATTTTTTACTATATTTTCAAGTAGATTCTCATCTGTGTTGACTTTGACAAACCCTCCTAATTTTTGATCTAAACTAAGTTGATTTTTATAGTGTGGCAAAATTGTGTGAAATGATTCATTGACAAAAGAGACTATGTTTGCACGACTTCGATAGTTTGTATTTAGAGCTAAAAGCGTAACATCATACTCTCTTTTTGCATGAGCAAAAAGCTCTTTTGCTCCTCCACGAAATCGATAAATAGACTGTTTTATATCACCAACATAAAAGAGTGTTTTAAACTCTTTTGTACCAATTCCAGCGTATATCTCATCCAAAATAGGTTCTAAGATTTTATACTGTATAACATTGGTATCTTGAAATTCATCAATGAGAATATGATCTATTTGTGCATCCAATCTAAAATATAAAAAATCGCTATCTATATTTTCTCGAAGCAGTTCAAAAACGCAGTTTGTCACATCATTAAATGAGAGAGTGTTTTGTGTGATATTTTGCTCTCTTTTTGTATCTTTGTAGATTTGATATAGCTCTAAATAGTTCCGTTTTAAAAAAGCATCTTTGTTGATAAAATATACCTTTAATGCCTCTTTTAACTCATAAAAAAGCTCATCTGCACGAGGTGTGAAACATTTTTTAAAATAGTGATAATTTAAAGTATCTTTTAAAATCCAACTTTTATTTAAAAGATCATCTATGTTATTTGCTATGATTGCTTTTTTTGCACTTGGAGAGAGACTCTCACATGAGAGAAAAAGCTCTTCTATCATTTTTGCAATTTTTAATATCTCTTTTTCATTGTTAGTACTGTTTTTTGTAATTTTTATATTTTTTATTTCACCATCTTTGGCATATAAATTGTCCAAAAATGTAAATATATTTCCTAATTTTTTACTTTCTAAAAGGGCAAATGTTACCAACTCTCTATATTTATCTCTCTGTTTTATCTTTTTTAAAAAACTCTCAATAAATTTTTGTTCATCACTCTCTTGATCAATTTTAAAATCAGGCATGAGCGCTAAATTTAGTGAAAATTTTCGCAAAATCTGTGAGAAAAATTTATCAATTGTTGATATTTTAAGATCACTTTGTAAAAATGTATGGTAAATTTCTACTCTTTTAGCTAAAACTTCATCCTTGGTTAAGTTAACAGTTTTGCAGATCTCTTGTAATTCACCAACTCTGTTAGGAGTGTTAAGCTCTTTTAATACAAGATTGATTCTCTCACTCATCTCATTTGCAGCTTTATTTGTAAAAGTGAGTGCAACTATAGAGTTTGGTTTTGCACCAAGATATAAAAGAGATATATATCTTATGACAAGTGCAAAAGTTTTACCGCTTCCTGCACTCGCTTCATAAGCTAAATTTTTATGAAATTCCATCAAAGAATCCTATCACATATTTTTGCATATGGGCAGTAAATGCATTTTTTTAAATTATCTGTTTGTATAAAATTATGCTCTTTGGCTTTTAAAGAGTCTAAATTTTGGTATAAAAGATCTAATTTTTCATCAAAAAAATTATCAGCTATTAGCTCGCCACTATTTAAATCATAATAATAACTCTGCAATACTTCAGCCTCTTGGCTAGTTAAAAGATGATAAAATTGAAGTTGAAAATTGCTTGTTGATTTTAGTGATTTTTGAGTATCTTGGGTTATTTTACCACTTTTATAATCTATCACTGTAAAAAAATTATCTTTTTGATCAATCCTGTCAATTTGACCGGTGAGTGTAAAACCATCTAGCTTAAGATCATAATTTTTTTCAACATATTTTACTATGTATCCCTCTTTTGCTCTTTTAGTTTCGTTGTATATAAAAGGTTTTAGTTTTTCTAACCATACATCAACTAAAAAACGAAGATTGGCTTGATTTTGGCTCTCTTTGTATAGATGAGATTGTATCTCAAAATTGAGTTCATCTGCATCTTTGTAAACACTTTTTTTAGAATAGACATTTTTTAAGCCATCATGTAACAATACTCCGATAACTCTATCACTGTTATCATCTTTTGGTATTTCACACTCTTTTAATTTTTTAATATATCTAAAATAGTAGGATCTTTTGCAATCAAGATAACTTTTTAGAGCTGTTGAAGATAGTTTTATTTTTGTAAAGTCATAGCTTAATATAAGATCGATTTGATTAAAATGATTTTTACTATTATAGGTATCAAACAAGATTGAGTTTAAGTTATCAAAATTGGCACTATTTTTAGGGATGTTTAGTTCATCTAAAAATCTTGATGGTCTATTTTGCTCATCCTCAACATAAGATATAGCAATATGTTTGGAAAAATCAAAAACTCTTTTATAATAATACTTTTGTAAATTTTCTCTATCTGTGGATGTTGGCAATGAGCTTAAATATCTAAGTTCACTTGATAAAAAAAGATCTTTTTGACTACTAGTTGGGACAACGCCCTCATTAAAATCAACAATGATAACAGCTTCAAAAGATACACCTCTTGTTTCTAGTAATTCCAAGACTGTGACTTTACCACCTCTTGTGTCATCTAAGGTTCTTGTGCTTAATCTATTTAAAAATAGATGTAAAATTTTGTGAAATGGTTGGTTTTGAAAGTTTTTAAAAAGTTTTGAAAATATATGAAGCTCTTCAAGATAGATGAGAGTTTCTTCATCTTCACTGTCGGTTATAAATGTTTTAAATATCTCTTGAAGCTCTTCTATACCTAATTTTTGGTTCCATCTCTCTTGCTCAATTTGAAGCTTTTCTAAATCTATACCAAAACGCTTTAAACGATGCCTGTTTTCATGATTTTTAGTTGAAAAATACTCTAATTTAGCCGAAAGTTTTTGATAGATATGACTCTTTTTATAACTAAATCCCATTGCAAAATTAAAATTATTTTCATCATCAAAAGCTTCTAAAAGCTTTGCAAAATTACTATTTGGTAGGATAACTGCTATGTTTTCAGCTTCAATTCCTTGTGTAACATAATCATAAATTTTCTTTTTTACAAAAGCAACTTGTTCTATCTGTGTTTGAACTGATTGCACTATAAACCTATTTTTTGAATGATGGTTTTTATCTGCATTATCTATTGATTTTTGTGATAAATTTATTTTATATTGATGATTGTTTGAAATATTGATACCGACATCTTTAAACTTTTCTATCATTTTTTTATTAAAATCATTTGTTGTGATGTGAACTTTAAATGGTATGATTTCTGCAATTTCTGTCAGTAGTTTAAATTCGAAATTATTAAGATATCCCTCAAGATATAACTCAATTTCATCAAATGATTTAATATAGGCTAGATTAAGAGTGTAGAGTGAGGGTAGGGTGATTTTATCAACAAAGTTGTTTTGATCGAGTAGTTGTTTATATCTATTTAAAAGGGTTGTTAAAATTTCAATATGCTCTGCATAAGATGCATATGTATCGTAAAGTTGGAGTCTATTTATATCAACTAACTCTACCGATAATTCATCAAAAAAAGAGAAAAGAAATTTTGAATTTTTTAAAAATGCAAAAAACTCTCTTTGTATGTGAAGTTCTTTAAAAGTAGAAAATGATGATGCTTCATTTAAGAGAAGAACTCTTGTATCTTGATCTATAAAGGAGCGATTTTTTACAATAACTGCTTTTTTTTCAAATTCACCAATTGTAATAATTTTTGGTAAAATTGCATCTTGTTTTAACTCTTTTTGAACCCTTTGTCTAACACACCTAGAAGTTGGATAAATTACCAACTTTTTAGTTTGTAGCATTTACCTCAATCTTGTCATATGAGATTAAATTATTAAGTGTAGTTTTTGACTGTATTTGCCAACGACCAACTTTTTTTACATCAAAAGGTTCAAATTGATATATTCCATCTGCTCTTGAAATCATGGTAAGTTTTTTATCATACTTTGCTGTTTGAGGTCTTGTTATGACAATTTCTATATTTGCATTGTTAATTGCATTGTTTTGTTTATCAGTGATCTCTATCTTGATACTGTTTTCTCCAATTTTAAAATTATTTTTTTCAATTTGAAGATTGTACTTATTATCAAACTCTTTTTGTACCATAATAATTTCATTTATATTAGTATCAACATCAATATAATCAGCAAAATAGCTACTATCTATTTCGACAGGAAAACCCTGCGCTATTTTAATTGTCCATATACATAAACCTGCTACACCTATGATAGATAGTGTAATTCCAATAGGCCAATGAAGTGCTCTATTTTTGTTCAAATTTAGTTCCTTTTTGAGAATTTGACTCTTAAATACCAGATAAGAAAAAAAGCGATAGTCGCATAAAAGATAACTCTTACTATGTTAATTGTCGTTTTTGTTTCACTTCCGATACTTGAGTTAAGCTTAATGCCATAAGATGTGGCAATCATGTCTGTTAAATCTCCATAACCATTTAAAAAAGCTGCAGCTGTTGGATCTGAATCAGATTTTTGAATTGTTATCAATTTAGTAAAGGTTCCACCCCAAGGACTAAAAAGTGAATCTTTGTCAAATTTATCCTTGATATCATCTGAACTAAACATTTGATTGATTCCAATTTTTTTCTCATTCATATAAGTTTTTGAAAAAATCCATAAAACATAAGGGGGAGTCAGCTCTTTTAAATACTTATTTTTTATCTGTAAAAACTGTTCTTTCGTAAGATGTTGTTTAGCAACTATAACAGTTGATACACCTGTTTTTTGATACAGTTCATTACCCATCTCTCCTATTTTCTTTAGAGCTTTTTCGCCTATAAGATCATTGCCATCATAAATGAAGTTTGCTTGAAGTGAAGTTATAAAAAAGAGAGTAAGTATCAAAGCAGCTTTAAATGCCGCTTTGAAATTTTGTAAAATTATCACAAATTAACCTATAAACAGGTATGAACCTGGAGTTAGCACAACCCATGCTGTGAGAGCTGCTAAAGTAACCATTCCTAAACCAATTACATAAAATAGAATATCTGATAATGCCATTGTTTCTCCTTATTTGTTGACTCTAAGTGCAGCATTGTCTACACTGTTTTCTTGTATTTGAGTTGGGTTTGAAATCTCATAGAAACTTGTTGCATTTGCTTTTTGTACTGCTATTGCTTGTACTGTTAAAAATGCCAGTATAGATAGCAACAATAATGTCGCTATTATACCACCCAAAAGTCCATTAATATTAAAACACATTCTTCTTGTTGTGTTTTCTGTCAAATCTGTTCCTCTTACTCCCATAACTACTCCTCTTACTTTTCTCTAAGCGACAATATATGGTGACCTACTGCCTCTTTTTGAATATTAGTTAATCTACCATCATTAAATTTAGGCATAACACCGATGTAACCATTTTTACCACGATTTAATACTTCAGTAACAAAAGTTGTAGTTCCGTAAGTTGTAAGATCAGGTGATTGACCACCAAGACCTTTACCATCATCACCATGACAACTAGTACAAGCACTAAAAGAAGCAGGTCGCTCACCTTGTAAACCACTTGCAACATATGCTGCAATTGCTTTTGCATCATCGCCACTTGCTAATCCAGCTGGCATCTCACCCATAGGATAACCAAGACCTTTTGAGCCTTTTTCAATTGTTTCTAAAACACCTGCAGTCGCTCCCCACTTGTGAAAACCAGCAGCTTTTCCTTCAATACCATCACCCTCAATACCATGACAAGGTGCGCATTGAACAAGATAGACTCCTTCGCCCATTTCTGTTAAAGTCTCCTTTGTCGGGTTTGCCCATTTTTCCTCAAAAGTTGTGTTATAAGTGCTTACTTCCTCGTTGTACTGTCCAAGCTGTGAAAATGCATTTAGTGGATATCCCAAGAATAAATACCATATAGCCCAAATTATTGTACCTACAAAGCTTAAAGCCCATCCTATTGGAATAGGATTCTTATACTCTTGCAATCCATCCCAACTCTCATCTGTTAATTCACCGGTACTAACATCATTTTTTATCTGATTAAAATATTTACCGGCAACAAAAACTGTAATCAATACAATCAACACGGCTGCTAACAATCCGAGCTGATTGACTGTATCAGTTGACACATTTAAATGTTCAAACATGTTCTGTCTCTCCTTTATTTTTTCTTTTTATCCCAAGGTGAAGTTGTTTCTAATGGAGTAGAATCAATCTTATCATCTAGTGCAATATTTGCATATTTTTCATAATCTCTTGTCCCCTTTTTTTCACTGCTGTAGAGATGGTATATATACCCATACAGCATAAAAGTACAAAAACCTGTAACTATGATATAACCATACACTTGCAATGTCCGCATTGTTTCTAAATCCATTTTAAATTACCTCTATTATTAATTTAAACCATTTAAATACGCGATAAGCGCAACTATCTCAGGTATTTGACCATTGTCAACTAAATCTTTAACAGCTTGATTTTTCATACCGGCTGTAATCAATTTTGCATCTGCTAGTGCTTTTGCACGAGAGTCATCAAGAGTCCCAAGCTGTGGCATACCATCTTGATCGTAAGGAGTATTAAAAATATCTCTTACAGTCACAGCCTCAGCATAAGCAGTATCTACATCTGCAATATTGCTAAACATATGTTTATATGCTGGCATAATAGATCCAGGGATTACCGAAATAGGATCCCACATATGATTTTCATGCCAATCAGTTGTTCTATAGTTACCAACTCTCCAAAGATCTGGACCAGTTCTTTTAGAACCCCAAAGGAATGGTCTATCATAAGCATACTCACCGCTTAAGCTATACGCGCCATATCTATCAGTTTCAGATTTGAATGGACGAATAAGTTGTGAATGACAAGCATTACAACTATCTTTTATATAAACATGTCTGCCTGCTAACTCTAAAATCGTATAAGGCTGTGTGCCAACAACAGGTTGTGCACGCTTTGAAAAGTCAGGTAATATCATAATAATACCCGCAAAACTTACTGTAACAAATACCATTACTGTAAAAAGGAATGGATTTTTTTCTAACCAATGAAACATAACTTATCCTCCCTTACGCCATAGGTGAAGCATTTTGAGGCTCACGCTCTAATACTCTACCAGCTTTAAATGTCATCCACATATTGTATGCCCACATTAAGACACCAACAAAGTATAATAATCCACCAACACCTCTAATTGTATAGTATGGTTGAAGTACTGTAACCGTATCGATAAATGAGTAAGCAAGATTTCCAAATTGGTCAGTTGCTCTCCACATCATACCTTGTGTAATACCAGCAACCCACATACTTGAGAAATATAAAACAATACCTACAGTTTGAATCCAAAATTGTGTTTCCATAAGTTTTTTACTGTAAATCTCTCTTTTAAACATTCTCGGTGCCATATGAAATAGCGACGCGATGATCATAAATCCAACCCAACCTAGAGTTCCATCATGAACATGCCCTGGAATCCAATCTGTAAAGTGCGCTAATGCGTTAACAGATTTAATAGCTTGAATTGATCCCTCAAGTGTTGAGAACATATAAAATGTTGAAGCTAAAATCATAAATTTTATCAAAGTATTGCTTTGTAGTTGACCCCACTCACCCTTCATCGTTAGTAGCATATTGACAGCACTAGCCCAAGAAGGAAGAATAAGTACAACTGAAAAAATAGAACCCATAGTCTGAACCCAGTCAGGTACAGTAGAATAAATAAGGTGATGACCACCAGCCCAAATATAAACGAACATTAAACCCCAAAAACCAAGTAATGACAACTTATAAGAGTAGACAGGTCTACCTGACTCTTTTGGTAGGAAATAGTAGATCATTCCGATAATTGGAGTTGTAAATACAAATCCAACTGCATTGTGACCATACCACCATTGAACCATAGCATCATTTGTTCCTGCATACATGGACACTGAGTGCCACCAAGCACCTATACCGCCGGATGCATAATAAGTAGGAATTGCCATGTTGTTAAATAGATATAGCATAGCTACTGCAACATAAAAAGCTATAAAGTACCATACTGAAATATAAAGATATTTTTCTCTTCTAATTCCAATTAGTCCAAAAAGACCAATACCAAATATAACCCAAACTAGAACAATCGCTATATCAATCGGCCACTCGAATTCAGCATACTCTTTTGAAGTAGTGATACCCATAAGAAGCGTAACAACAACTGCTGCAACACCAACTATATATAACCAAAAATGAAGTTTTCCGATGAACATCAAAAATGGTGATTCAGCCATAGAAACTTTTAAGATTCTTTGTCCAAAATAGTACCATGCAGCCCAGATTCCACTCAATGTAAAACCAAAAGCAACTGCATCTGTGTGCAGAGGTCTAAGCCTACTAAATGTTCCATACTCCCCAAGTAGATAATTTAAATCAGGAAATGCTAGCTGAAAAGCTAATATAACACCGATTAACATACCTACAATACCTAATACAATTGCCGAAATAGTAAACAATTTCGCAACCGTATAGTCATACTCTAATGCATTGTGTGATTGCATTAAAACCTCCTTATGAATTTGTAAATGTCACGCAAATATCACATGATGGGAGCAATTATATAGGTTTTAATTATAAATCAAGCTGAAAATGATGAAATATTTGTGAAATCTTTAGTCATTTATTTACTTTATCACTGTTTTTGTCAAGATAATTTTTAGATATTCTTCATATTATTTTGTATCCAAGACCTGGAAAATTTTCTATTAAATTTTTATTTGTTTTGCTCCTAAGTCTTTTAATTAAAGCTCTAAGAAGCGTATCATCACTGTTTTGATGACCCCATAAACTAGATTTTATATCTTCTTTTAAGACGGTTTTGCCTATATTGTTTATCAGTAATGTTACAAGAAGTAACTCTTTTTTAGTAAGTCTTACTGTTGTTGTATCGTGATATAATATTTTTTTTTCCATGTCAAAAAGATACGAATTTTGTAGTTGTATTGGGTTGTTTTTTCTATTTTGTTTGATTATTGTTGAAATAGAGTCCAAAAGCTCTTCTAAATCAATTGGTTTTATCATGTATTTATTTACACCTATATCAATGGCTTGAAGTAGTTTCTCTTTTTCACTATATGCACTCAATAAAATAATAGGGATATTTGTTGATATTTTTCTTATCTCTGTTACCATTTGTAGTCCACTCATTTTTGGCATCGATATATCACTGATAATGAGATCAAATTTGCCATCTGTAAATTTACCTAATCCCTCTTCTCCATCTTTGGCTATTGTAAATTGTCTAAACTCATCACCAATTGCTTTTTTAAGCGATATTCGAATACTCTCTTCATCTTCTACAAATAAAACTTTTAGATTTTTTAAATTGTTATTCATGTTAACTCTTTTGGAAATGTAATTGTAAAACAGACACCTTGGTTGAGATTTTGTGCTTCAATTGTGCCAAGCATGCTATCTGTGACAATCATTTTTGCTATGTATAGGCCTAGTCCTGTTCCCTGTGAAGCATGTTTAGTTGTAAAATAGGGTTCAAAAACTTTATTTATTAACTCTTTTGCTATTCCTCCTGCATTGTCTGATATTTTTATCTCTATTTCAAACTCACTCTCTTTGACGACGATATTAATCTGTTTTGATTTTTTGGTGATATGGCAAAAAGCATCTTTTGCATTATTTAAAATATTGATTAATACGTGTGAAAATTCATTTACGTATCCAAGGATTGTGATGTCTTTGTCACAGATGATATCAACATTTATATGCTCATTTTTTAATGTATCTTTTAATATAAACATGGCTTCATCAATAATTTCACAAATTTTAAAAACCTCTTTTGGCTTGTTTGGATCAAAAAAGTTTCTAAAATCATCTATTGTTTGTGACATTTTTTGAATTAAATTTTTGCTTTGGTTATATTTTAAGTCAAATTTAGTGCTATGTTGACAATCTCTAAACTCTTTTTTTATCTCATATAATAGTATACCAAGTTCAGAGAGTGGTTGTCTCCATTGGTGGGCTATATTGCCAATCATTTCGCCCATTGATGCCAATCTAGCTTGTTGATACATTACTCTATCTTTATCTTTTAATTTTTTGGCTATTTTAGTTGCTGTTGTAACATCATATCTAATAGCAACAAATTCTATAATATTTCCATTTTCATCCAAGATAGGAAAAATTGTGGTATTTACATAAAAGACAGAACCATCACGAGCTAGGTTTTTGACAGTGGCTTTGTATGTTTTTTTACTAAGAATTGTATTCCATAGTTTTTTAAAATGAGATGTGGGAATATCTGGATGTCTGACGATGTTGTGGTTTTTTCCAATTAACTCTTTTTTTGAATATTTGGAAATTTTGCAAAATTCATCATTTACAAATGTAATTATACCGTTTATATCAGTTTTAGAGACGATATTGTTTTTTTCAATTGCCTCTATATACTGCCCTAGCATTTTAGTTAATCAAGTACAAATTTAAACCCTATGTACGCAGAGTCATTATAATTTATATCTTTTTTATTATACTTTGTGTCTATACTTCTATATCCCAAGTAGACATTTACATTTTCAATGACATTCATATCAACTTCTATTCGATATTCAAAATATGAGCTAGCGTCTTGGAGCGCGAGAGGACTCGGCGCATATGCGAGTTTGATGCCTAAATTACTTTTTGGAAGATTTCCTAAATACATTCTCGCTTTAGCGCCAACCATGATTGGAATTGCGGTAAAACTACTTCCTTTATTATCTGTAAATATGGTTCTTAATCCAATTGCAAATGCAATATTTTGGTAATTCATTGGTGAATTTTCTACAAAAAATCCCAATCCAAAAAGTGTATCTTCAGAATTGATAAAATTAGCATCAACATAAAAATTTCGATAAACTGGATCGTTGGTTGTGAATGCAAGAGATGATCTTCCTTCGACTTCTAAATCATTTGTATTTATATTGAGTCCGAATGAAGCTTTATCTGTTGCAAAAATTTCTAAATTTAAAAGTAGTATTAAAAGTGCGATTTTTTTCATTGTTGTTTTCTCCTAATTGTCTCTTTGATGATTTTAAGATATTGTTCATTATAATCAACTCATGAAAACCTTAGTTTTAGCTCTATTTTTTACATTAAATATTTATGCATCAACTTTGCATCTTGCAATTTCATCAAGTCCAAGTAAACTTAACCCTCTTATATCAACAGATAGCGCTTCCTCTCAGATAGGTGATTGGATATTTTCAGCTTTGTTAACCTATGACAAAAATGCAAAGATAAAAAAAGAGTTAGCTAAGAGTTATAAGTTTGTTGATGAGAGGACTCTGATTTTTAATCTTAGAAAAGATGTAACTTGGAGTGATGGTGTACCGTTTACAGCTGATGATGTTAGTTTTACATATGAGCTTATAAACTCACCTGATATTTATACACCTTATACTAGCCAGTTTCGTTACGTCAAAAGTGTTAATGTGATAGACAAGTATACGGTAGAAGTAAAGTATAAAGAGCCATACTTTAAAGCGTTAGAGACTTGGATGATGAGTATAGTTCCTAAACATAAGCTTGAAAATGAAAAAGAGATTATGACAAGTAGTTTCAACCAAAAGCCGATAGGCACAGGTAAATATACTATGGATGGATTTGAGGTCTCTAAAGATATAGTTTTAAAGGCAAATAGAACTTATTTTGAACATGAGCCAAATATAAATAAGATTGTTTATCACTTTATGCCTGATCCTGCAACTGAGTTTTTGATGTTAAAATCTGGTAAACTTGATCTTGGCACTCTTTCACCCCTTCAGTTTGAGAGGCAAATTGATGAGAATTTTAAAAAACAATTTAATTTTTTTGAAAAAATTTCAAACTCTTATACTTATCTTGGCTTTAATCATAAAAGTCCAAAGTTTCAAAACCCAGATGTAAGAGAGGCTATCTCTTTAGCTATTGATCGTCAAGAGATAGTAGATATTCTATTTTTTGGTCATGGTCAAATTTGTAATGGTCCATTTATGCCCGGTACTTTTGCTTATGATAACAACATAACCTCACCAAAACAGAACATACAAAAAGCAAAAATGTTTTTAAAAAAGGCAGGGTATGATGAGAAAAATCCATTAGAGTTTGAAATAGTTACAAATTCAAATAATCAAACAAGGGTTTATGCTACACAAATTATGCAACATCAACTTAGAAAAGCAGGTATAAAGGTGAGTATAAAAACCATGGAGTGGCAAGCTTTTTTAAATACTGTTGTCATGCCAAGAGAGTTTGAAGCGGTTGTGCTTGGCTGGTCACTTGGGCTCATGCCTGATGCTTATAGTATCTGGCACAGTGAGGGTAGCAAAAAGGGTGGATTTAACTTTGTATCGTATAAAAATGAGAAGGTTGATAAGCTTATAAAAGAGGCTGAAAAAACTGTAGATAGAGAAAAATTAGCAGTTATATATAAAGAGATATATAGAACTATTGTAAAAGATAATCCATACATCTTTTTATATATTCCCAACTCTATTACTGTAGTAAATAAAAATATTAAAAATGTATCTCAATCTATCATAGGTGTGATGCATAATGTTATTGATTGGGTTAAACCTTGAAAAAAATTATTAACCTGAGTTCGAGGAAGTATCATATTCACAACATAATGGGGTTTTTCATAGACAAGGCAAACTTTTGTAGAACTAACGAGTTAATTCAAAAAAGTTTAACGCAGTCTTTGGGAAACCCCATTATGCCCGAAGGGAAGCCTAAAAATAGGCAATCTTCAAAAATTAAAACTCTTGAATTAACTATGGTTAGTACTGTAAATTTTAATTTTCAAATTTCACCTATTTTTAGACTTTTGTGAATATGATACTTCCTCGAACTCAGGTTATTATTTTATTTGATCTTGATGGTACACTTCTTGACTCTACGGAGGCTATACTTCTATCTTTTGAGGACTCATATGCAGACTTTGATCTGCAGGCTCCTAAAAGAGAGAAGATAAAATTACTTATTGGTCATCCGCTTGATTTTATGTATGAGCATTTGGGCGTAGAAAAAGATAGAGTTTGGGATTTTGTAGATAGATATAAATTTCATTATCGACAAAGATCTAAAAAGATGACATATTTTTTACCTGGTGCCAAAGAGGCAATTATTGAAGCTTCAAAGTTTGCAAGGCTTGGAGTCGTAACTACTAAGACAGGAAGTTATTCGATAGAGCTTTTAAAACATATGGGTGTTATGGATTATTTTGAAGTGTTAATAGGCAGGGAAGATGTTATAAATCCAAAACCACACCCAGAACCAATTTTAAAAGCACTTCATCAGATGAATGTAACAAATTGTAACAAGATTTGGATGATTGGAGATACATGTCTTGATATGGTGAGTGCAAAGGGAGCAAACATTAAAGCCATCGGTGTTTGCTGTGGATATGGTGCATTAAAAGATCTTGAAAAATGTGTAGATATTATACAAAACGATACAAAATGTGCAGTATTGTATATAAAAAAAATTATTAAGCTATAACTAAAGCTGAAGTTAAGTGATAATAATCTAAAATCAGAGGACAATTTGGTAAATTAATGATAAGGGATATTTATGGTAGAAATAAGATGGCATAGTCGTGCCGGACAAGGTGCAGTGACAGCCGCTAAGGGTCTAGGTGATGTAATTTCTACGACTGGCAAAGAGGTGCAAGCATTTGCACTTTATGGCTCTGCGAAGAGGGGAGCAGCGATGACTGCATATAACAGAATTGATGACAAGCAGATAATAAATCATGCAAAGTATATGAACCCACAATATGTGTTAGTTCTTGACCCAGCACTTGCTTATACTGCGGATATAACGGAAAATGCGAGAGAAGATACAAAATATATCATCACCACACATTTAACGACTGAGGAGTTAAAAGCTGAAATTCCAAAGCTTAAAGATCAAGATGTTTATACTTTAGATGCTTTTAAAATCTCTTTAGATACGATTGGAAGAGCTATCCCCAACACTCCTATGCTAGGAGCTCTTGTAAAAGTTTCAGGCATGTTTGAATTAGATTATTTTAAAGAGAAGATGCTGAAGGTATTGGCAAAGTTTCCGCAAAGAATTATAGACGCAAACATGGAAGCTATTACTATAGCTTATGATGATGTAAAGGGGAGTAAATGACACAGAGTGATAATCCAAAGTTTCTAGGAAGTGAGGATCTGCTTGGATGGGATGAAGTTAGCCAAGGTGTACTATTAAATTCTTTTAATGGAACAGTTGGTAATGTCTCATTTTTAAAACAAGAAGAGAGAGATTATGCAGAGACTAATTCCAAAACTGCAAGTGTTGCTGATTGGAGAATTATAAAGCCAGTTTACAATAGAGATATTTGTATAGATTGTCAAAACTGTTGGGTGTTTTGTCCCGATACTTCAATAATATCAAGAGATAAGAAAATGATTGGTATTGATTTTGATCATTGTAAAGGATGTGGTGTTTGTGTTGAAGTATGTCCTACAAATCCAAAGTCATTATTGATGTTTAGTGAGCAAGAAGAGATAGAAGTGGCTCTGTCAAAATGGCCTGAAAAAAAGAAAAATAGTGAGGAGTCATAATGGCTGAAAAATGGGATATTCAAGATGTAGAGGTATGGGATGGTAACTTTGCTGCAGCGCAAGCACTAAGACAGGCACAGGTAGATGTTGTAGCAGCTTATCCTATTACACCGTCAACACCGATTGTTGAGGGGTATGCAAAATTTTTAGCTGATGGTTATGTTGATGGTGAGTTTATCATGGTTGAGAGTGA
>CAYUSV010000013.1:0-27652 GCA_964447385.1 uncultured Campylobacterales bacterium
TCCTAGAATTGAGAGACGAGCTAAAAAAATTGATAAAATCTCTTATGATGAGATGTTAGAGTTTGCAAGTTTGGGTGCAAAAGTGCTTCAAAATAGATCAGTAGAGATGGCTAAAAAACTTAATGTAAATTTGGTAACTAGAAGTAGTTTTAATGATAATGAAGGTACATTAATCACAAAGGAAGAGAATATCATGGAAGAGCCTATCGTAAGTGGTATAGCGTTGGATAAAAACCAAGCTAGAGTATCGCTAAGAAATATTAAAGATGAGCCTGGGATGGCTGCAAATATTTTTTCAAAACTAGCCCAGAACAATATAAACATAGACATGATTATACAAAATGTAGGGCATGATGGTACGGCAAATCTTGGGTTTACTGTGCCTGAAAATGAGTTAGAAAATGCAAAAATAATTATGCAAGAGCTAAATGCGACTGAGTATTTGGAGTTTGATAGTGATATAGCAAAAGTCTCTATCGTTGGAGTTGGCATGAAAAATCATAGTGGGGTTGCAAGCAAAGCCTTTACGACCATGGCTGAGAACAATATAAATATTGAGATGATAAGTACAAGCGAGATAAAAATCTCTATGATTGTTGATGAAAAGTATAGTGAATTGGCGGTTCGTTCACTACATCAGATATATGATCTAGGGCAGAGAGATTAGGGAGTAGGGGTTTTGAGTAAAGATTTCTCATCTTGGACGCTTGATCGTATAAGAGAAGAGGGGAGTTCTATGAGTTGGATGGAAGAGCGTAGATTTGACTGGGTTCCTTTGGCAGCATCGGCGGTTGATAGATTGATCAATGCAAAAACTTTTTTACTTATAACAGATAGAAAAAGAGAGTGGTTTGCCAGATATATTTTAAGTAGGTTAAATAAATATGACGGACATAGACCGCTTCTTCCTATCGTCTCTCTTGGGACTGTTTTTCCATATATTGATAAGTTAAAAGATGAGGAGCAGATGAGTGTTTTAGAAGATATGCTCAGTCTCTCATTTCCAGCAGGTTATACTTTTTTTTATATTGGTCAGGGGAGTGATCATAGAGCTAAAATTGCAAAAACAAAAGAGAATAGTTTCTTGTGGCTTCTTGATGAAAATTCACAAAATAGTTTTTTGCTTGATTCCAAAGACGAAGCTTTAGATATTAAACTTATTCAACTTATAACACTATTTGATAAAAGTATTGACGCAATTTTATTTTCAGAGGTCGATATGCAAAGCGCATTGTGATGGAAAGCTCTATTGTTGTTGCATCAGATTTAGAGTATGCTAAAGAGGCAGTCATCTCTAAAATTGATTCAAAACTGATAAAAAGATATTTTGTAGATGAGTTTAAAGTTGATGACGCAAAAGAGGTGATAAAAGAAGCATACATCGCTGAGCAGAGTCTGAAATATCTCATCATAAGTGCTTTAAATTATAATATTTATGCACAAAATTCGCTTTTAAAACTTCTTGAAGAGCCTCCGCGAAATATTGTTTTTATACTCATAGTAAGATCAAAAACAGCACTTTTGCCAACTATAAGATCACGCCTAAAGGTAGAGATTTTAAAAAGTTATAAAGAGCCTTATGTGCTTGGATTAAATCTTGCAAATTTAAATCTTGATGAAATTTTTATCTTTTTGAAAAAGCATAAAAATATATCAAAAGATGAGTTACAAGAGATTATTCAAGCACTTTTAAAAGAGTTATCGACGATAAAACAGATCTCTCTTAATTCCTCTGAACTTGATATGTTTGATAAGTCATTGGAGTTAGCCAAGTTAAACAGCAGACCTCAAAATATACTCTCATATCTGTTTCTTATGATATTTAATGCTCGCAGTAGGAAAAAGTGATGAAAATCATCAAGCTTTGCTCAGAGATAGATCGTAATCTAATTTTGCAAAAGATTGGCTCAACCAGTGCTGGAAATAAAATCATGCGAGATAAGATGCATACAAAGCTTTTTTATATCAAAGATATGAAAACAGCAGCTGCAAATATACTAAAACAAGATGCTCTTTCAATTGGTGCGGATTTGGCAGTGCCAAAAGATACGGTACTTGGTAAAAATGAGAGAGTTGATGGATTACTCATAGCTACAGATAAACAGTTGAAAATTTTAATGCAAAAAGAGAAGGCTCAACCATTTGGACTAAAAGAGTTATCTTTGGAGTTAAAACAGCATGTGGGATTAAAAAAGTTTAAAAGAGAGATCATGGCTGTTTTAAATGCCAATGAAGATAGTTTTTTTAAAGATAGTAGATTTTTTGGTGATAGTGCTTTTAAAAAGATAGAGCAGTTGATAGAAGAGGGTGCTGATATCATTGATATTGGAGCTATCTCATCACGCCCTGGAAGTGAAGCGGTAGATGCAAAAGAGGAGTTAAGACGCATAAAGCCTATTGTAGATGAAATTTATGCAAAAAAACTTTATGAAAAAGTAACTTTTAGCTTAGATAGTTATGAGCCTTTGGCTTTGGAGTATGCACTTGATAGGGGATTTAGTATCATAAATGATATTAGAGGATTAGAGAGTGATGAGGTGGCAAAGTTAGCTTCACGATATGAGGCAAAAGTTGTTATCATGCACATGAGAGGTACTCCTAAAGATATGCAAAAAGATCCAAGCTATGAGAGTGTTATCTTGGATATCGAGAGATTTTTTCAAACCAGAGTTCAAAAGGCAGTTAGTTTTGGAGTGACTGATATAGTGCTTGATGTAGGGATTGGTTTTGGAAAAACACTAGATCACAATCTGCAACTTATCAAACATCTCTCTCATTTTCAAAAGTTAGGATATCCTCTGTTGATAGGAGCTAGTCGAAAATCTGTGATAGATAAGATATCTCCATCATTAGTTTGTGATAGATTACCCGGTACTTTGGCTTTGCATATAAAAGCGGTAGAACAAGGAGCTAGTATAATTCGCTGTCATGATGTAAAAGAGCATTTTCAGGCATTTAAAGTTTTAGATGCCTTAGATAGGGTGTGTATAACATGAGAGTAGGTTTAATACAACAGCGATTTTATGGCACAAAAGAGTTAACCATAAAACAGACACTCAAATCTATTCAAGAAGCAAAAAATAGTGGGGCAGAGCTGGTTGTTTTACAAGAGTTACATCAAGATAGATACTTTTGTATAAATGAAAATATTGATAATTTCGATTTGGCAGAGGATTATGATAAAGATGTAGAGTTCTGGTCAAAAGTGGCTAAGAAAAATCAAATAGTATTGGTTACTTCACTTTTTGAAAAGAGAGCTGAGGGTTTGTATCATAATAGTGCAGTTGTGTTTGAAAAAGATGGAACAGTTGCTGGAAAATATAGAAAGATGCATATACCTGATGATCCTGGTTTTTATGAAAAATTTTATTTTACACCTGGTGATTTGGGATTTTGCCCGATACAAACAAGTGTTGGAAGATTGGGTGTGCTTATCTGTTGGGATCAGTGGTTTCCTGAAGCATCGCGCCTTATGAGCTTAAACGGTGCGCAGATACTTATTTATCCCACTGCTATTGGTTGGTTTGATCAAGATTGTAAAGATGAAAAAAATAGACAACTAGAGAGTTGGATTACTATCCAAAGATCTCACGCTATAGCTAACTCTCTGCCTGTGATTGGCGTTAATCGTGTAGGTAAAGAGATGGATGATATGGGTGTCATTGATGGTATCCGTTTTTGGGGTAACTCATTTGTTGTAGATGGCGGTGGTGAAATTGTTTATAGGGCGTCTGAGAGTGAAGAGGTTAAGGTTGTTGATATTGATCTTGGTGAGTGCGAGAAACTTAGAAGAATTTGGCCATTTTTAAGAGATAGGCGTATTGAAGAGTATAGTGGTTTAACTAAAAGATATATTGACTAAAATGAGTCAAAAATACACATTAATTTTACTTTTTTCTATTTAAACTAAAAAAATATACTTCTATTTTAAAATATGACGATCATATGAGTATCAAAAGATAAAAGGATACAGATATGAAAAAGATGGCTTCTGCCTTATTAGTTTGCGGATCAATTTTGTTTGCAGGGAATTTTCAACAGGGTATGGATATGTTAAATGCAGGGAAAGAGAAAAAGGCATATGATACATTTTTTATAGCAGCAAAAAGTGGTGATATGGATGCTCAAATGATTTTAGGTGAGATGTATTTAGACGGTATTGGCGTTAAGATAGATCATCAAAAAGCACTTTTTTGGCTCTCAAAAGCGGCAAAAAGTGGTGATGTAGAGGCACAATATCTTCTTGGCTTTATGTATGATAATGGTTTGGAGGTAGCTCAAGATAGCAAAAGAGCTGTCAATTGGTATACAAAAGCGGCTATGCAAGGAGACATACTATCACAATACAATCTAGCTGTCATATATAAAGAGGGCAAAGGTGAAGTTAAAAAAGATATGAAAGAGGCATTTAAATGGCTCTCAAAAGTTCAAGACAAAAGAGAAGAGATGATAGTTACGGCACTAAAATAAGACGAGTAGATTATACTCGTCTTGGGGAGAGAGATTTTGGTTTGGTTAATCCATTTGGCGTCTAAGAAATGTAGGATAGTCTAAATCATCATCTTCTAAGATATATCCACCACCACTTATTTTTCTACCAATACTTGGCATGTCTATATGCGTTTTAACATTATCTACATTGATATTGTTTGCAGCAGTTGAGGTGGTTTTTTCACCATCTTTTGAAAAACCAGTTGCTACGATTGTAATTTTTAGTTGGTTTTCTGTCATTTTTTCATTTGTTGTAGTTCCAAAGATTACATCAGCATCTTCATCTGCACTATCGTAAATTATATCCATCGCATTTTGTATCTGTATAAGAGGAAAGTTTGGATGCATGTTAAAATGTACTAACACACCCATCGCACCATTTATAGAGAGGTTATCTAGTAGCGGTGACTCTATCGCATTTTTAACAGCTTCAACTGCTGAGTCTTCACCTTCTGATTCTCCAACACCTAAAATTGCCATACCTTTGTGGCTCATGATCGTTTGAATATCGGCAAAATCAACATTGATATCATTTTCACCACTTGAAAGAACAACAGCGCTCATCCCGCCTACTGCTCTACTTAGGATATCATCAACTAATTTGAAGCTCTCTTTGATTCCAAGATCTTTATCAACAATAGATAGTAGTTTGTCATTTGGAATAATAACTATAGAGTCACTCTCTTTTTTAAGCTCCTCAATTCCAGCATCTGCTAACTTAGATCTTTTTCTTCCTTCAAATCCAAAAGGTTTTGTTACTACAGAAACTGTAAGTGCACCGACCTCTTTTGCAGCTTGAGCAACAATAGGAGCAGCACCTGTTCCAGTACCTCCACCAAAGCCTGAAGCGATAAAAACCATATCAGAACCTTCAAGTGCAGCTTTGATATCATCAAAACTCTCTAGTGCAGAGTTTTTACCGATTTCTGGTTTCATTCCAGCGCCCAAGCCCTTGGTTTTTCTCTCGCCTAGTTGGATTTTTTTAGATGCTTTTGAAGCATTTAGTGCTTGTGCATCAGTATTTGCTACGATCAAATCAATCCCATTAACGCCTTGGGAAATCATATGATTTATCATGTTTCCACCACCGCCACCAACACCGATGACCTTTATTTGTGCACCTATAGTTGTGTTATTTGCCATTTCTTCTCTCCTTTTAAAATTTAAAATAGTTGTGTAATTCTGTTCCAAAACTTTTTGAAACCATCTTTGATACCAGGGTCTTTTTCTATAAAAATATCATACTCATTGTTTAACTTATCAACATCTAAATCTTCTTTGATATTGGGACTTCTCTCATTTGGGTCTTCATCCATTATGTCAATTGGATTTGTGTTTGGTTCAATTGTCTCATCTTTATAGCGAAGTTTACGGTTTGAGTCCATTTCATATGGTGTAAAATTACCTGTTCCATACAAAATAAGACCAAATGCTGTAGAGTACTCTGGACCTTTTAGAGTATCAAACATACCATCTATACCTGTCTCCAGTGGTTTTGCTATTCGTACTGGCATGTTGTTGAAAATGGCTTGGGCTAAATCTCTTAATCCATCAAGCTTTGTTAATCCACCAGTTAGTACTATGCCGCCGCCAAGTTGTTCTTTAAAGCCACTATCTTTAATTGATTGAGCAATGATAAGAAGAGTCTCTTCTACTCTGGCATAAATTACATTTGTAACGATCTCTAATGATACTTCATGGGAGTTCCCCTCATCACCGATTGCAGGAAGATTTATGATATCACTACTGTTTAATTTTAGTGAACCATGATCTATCTTTACCTTTTCGGCTGCGTTAATTGGCGTATGAAGTGCCATAGAGAGATCGTTTGTGATATTGTTACTTCCTATTCCTAAAAAGTCATTGTATCTAACAGAGTTACCAAGATGTATGGCTATGTTTGATGTGGCACCACCTAGATCTATGACTGCAACTCCAAGCTCTTTTTCATCTTCATTTAGTACAGCGATGCTAGATGCATAAGAGTTTAACACTATATTGTCTATATTTAATGAGGCTGATTTTATAGCTTTTTTTAGATTGTTTAGACTAGATTTTAAAACAGTTATGATATGCACTTGCACTTCAAGTCTTGTGCCATTCATGCCAAGTGGATCATCAATGTGCTCGTGATCGTCAACTTTGAAATTGTATGGAAGGATATGTAATTTTTCATACTCATTTGGAATATTAGAGTTGTGATCTGCCATCTGCATCACTCTGCTTATCTCTTTGATACCTATTTCGTTATTTGGAATATTAACAACTCCATAACTATCCACACTTTTTGTGTATGCACCAGACATTGAGACAATTACATGGTCGAAATGTGTACCAGCTACTCTTTTTGCATCATTGATGGCGTGTTTAATAGACCTAGAAGCTAACTCGATATTTGTAATAATACCTTTTTTGACACCTTGAGATTTTGAGATCCCAGCACCAAGTATTTTAGTACCTGTTGTATCTTTTTGTGCAATTATTGCACAAATTTTTGTTGATCCTATGTCTACACCTAAGATAATAGTACTCAAATTCTATCCTTTTGCATTATTTTTCAATTTTATATCTACTTTCAAGTTGCTGTATAAGCATATTTTGTATTGTATTGTTTTTAATAGATTCAATATTTTTTACCAAGTCTTCTCTATTTTCGTCGAGTTGCTCCTGTGATACGAGCTTTTGATCTGTTATTTCATAAACAATTGCTTTATCGTCAAATATATAATAACCCTTTTTTTGGTTTGATACAAATAATTTATCTAAAAAAACCCTTGCCTCATTTTCACTAAGCATGGTTACTTTGTCTGCATCCTCTTTGCTCAAAAAGCCAATTGGCTTTGCATCTTTTAGATCAGTTGCCTCCTTTATAGCTTTTGCCTGAAGAAGCTCTTTTTTTCTGTTTTTTATTAGATCATTTTGAGCAGAGGCTTTTGCATTTTCATATTTGAGTGGTTCGGGCATGTTTATAGATGTTAATTTTGCTGTTATGTATCCATCTTTTAGTTCAATTGCTTTTATGTATGAGCCTACTTTTGCATTTTGGATCTTATTTAGTGGAATACTACTGTCTGTTTCCGTCAATGTCCTATTTTCGTCAGCTTGTATTTTGCCATTTTTGAAAGCGAGATATTTTTTTAGTATCTCTTTTTTTGCTTTTTTTAGTTGGAGCTTATCTTTGACTTGCTGTTTTGCATCTTTTAGAGCAAGAATTTTATCGCTACCATCTTTAAAAAAATGTTTTTTATTATTATAAAACTCTTCTATTTCATCTTGGGACACTTCGATGCCAGAAGATGGAACTTTTATCAACTCTATTGTATAGCTCTTATCACTCATGTAAGCTACTTTATTATTTTTCCAATACTCTTTTACCGCTTTTTCACTGATATCAATATCGCTATTTTGTATATCAATAAGTTTTGCACTAATTTGGTCTTGAAGATACAGTGATGCAGCTAAAGTTTTTAGCTCAAGCTTCGTATATGGCATAGACAGGGCTTGGCTTAGTTTTTTTATTATGATTTCCTTTTTTATATCCTCTTCGAAATCTTTCACTTTTTTATTTATTGCTTTAAGAACTTTAAAATAAGTATCTTTATCAAATGCTCCATTTTTTTTAAAATTATCTATAGATTGTATTTGTGCAACTACCTCAGAGTTAAGTGCCCAAAGACCGAGTTCATCTGCATAATTTAAAAGTAGTGTTTGTTTAATTAACTGTTCTAGTGCAATCTCTTGAAGGTTTAGTTCATCTGCTTTTTCTTGTGTTAATTTGCCTCCTAAAAGTTGGTTGTAATAACTATATATGTTGTTATATGAGGATTGTAACTCCTCTTGTGAGATAGGTCTGTCGCCTACTTTTGCTACAACACCAGTTTTGTTTGCACTAAAACTATATGCTCCCCACCCTACAAAACCAGCACCTACAAACGCAATGGTACTGATCCAGATAGTAACAACAAGATATTTTCTGTGAGTTTGCATCCAAGATATCATTTTTCACCCTTTTAATTACACAAATAAGTAAACAATTATATTCTAATTAGATTAAATGTAATGGAAGTTTTACTGATTATAAAATAAGTTTATAGAACTAAAATATATATTTATAACAGTGTAAGAATTCTATGAGATTGGAAAGTTTCTTATATCTTTGTCACTTCTTGAGTTATGTAAAAGTTTGCTACTATTTTCTAAGATGGCGATTCTTTTTACCAGATCGTTTAAATCCCTACTATATGTATAGATTCCATAACCACGAATTAACATTGTATCAGTGGCATGTTTTTTCAAATAGCTAAAAATTTCTAAATAAGCACGATTGTACCAAGTATCAAAACTACCGGGATCATATATATCTTTGCTTCCTATAAGGGTGCTTCCAAAATAATCTTTAGGAATCAGTTTATCATGTGTAAGAGCATAAGATGTCGTAAATGGTGGCATTGCATAACAGACATATTTGGCTTCACTTATATTGTTGTAAATTTTCATATGGATATCAGCGTCTCTACTGGCACAATTCCACCTATAATCTTTTTTTGTGTAGAGCTCAACAAAATCATTATCTGTTAACTCATCAAAAATAGAATCTGATTTATTGATAACAAATAGACTATCTTCAATCTTAGCAGATATGGAGCCGTGAAAAATACCTAAAAAATCTTTTCGAAACATGGATAAGGAGACTGATTTTAGCTCATTTATAAGATGTTTTTCTAACATTTTTTACCTTTGCAACTCGTATTTAACTTCTTTTGTATATTATATCGTTTATAAATAAAAGGATTATCTTGAATATACCACATGTGCCTGTTTTATTAGAGGAAATTAAAGAGATATTTGGTGGGATAAAAGAGGGTGTTATTGTTGATTGTACAGTAGGATATGGCGGACATAGTGAAGCACTTCTTTGTGCAAACCCAAATATATCTATGATATGTATTGACCAAGATATAGAGGCTTTGGAGTTTTCAAAAGCTAGATTAGCACCATTTGAAGAGAGAGTTAAATTTTTTAAAGGTCGTTTTTCAGATGTGATAAAAAAAGTTGAAAATCCGCAAAAAATTTCAGCAATTTTAGCAGACATTGGTGTCTCATCTCTTCAATTAGATAAAAAAGATCGAGGTTTTGGCTTTAATTCGCAAACTCTTGATATGCGTATGGATTGTGAATCAAAATTAACTGCCAAACATATAATAAATCATTATAAACAAAAAGATTTGGAGCGAATACTAAAAGAGTATGGAGAAGTTAGTGATTATAAGAGGGTTGTCTCATTGATTATTCAAAGACGATCTGAAAAACCTTTTGAGAGTGCCAATGAATTGTCAAATTTTTTAAAAGAGCATGTGTATAGTAAAAAGTTACATCCTGCAACTTTAATTTTCCAAGCAATTCGTATTGAAGTAAATGATGAACTTGGAGAATTAAAAAGATTGTTAGATAGTGTTAGAAAATTAAATATAAATAAGTGTTTAGTGGCTATAATCTCTTTTCACTCCCTAGAAGATAGAGTGGTCAAAACCTCTTTTAAAGAGTGGAGTAGTAGTTGCATCTGCCCAAAAGGGGTGATGAGGTGTGTATGTGGAAACAACAATGCATTTGGCACAGTTGTAACTAAAAAACCGATAATACCAACAGATAGAGAGATTGATGAAAACCCAAGAAGCAGAAGTTCAAAACTTAGAATCTTTAAAGTCTTTAGAGGCTCAAATAACAGCTAGAGATGAGCTCCTTGAGGATTTTGATTATGAACAAAATCGTCCTAAAGATATCTCTTTTAAGAGATTACTTTTAGTTTATTTATCTGTGTTTTTAGCTCTTTTGGTACTTTTGCCAAAAGTATATATTAGTAATCAAATATATTATGACTCAAAAGAGATAAATAAAATGTATCATAAATATACAGCGCTTAAAGAGGAGAGAGAGTATCTCAGAAGAGAGCTTGAAAAATTAAGATATCAAACTCTAGTTGAAGATGACATGGAGTTTTAAAGTGAAGTAACCTTTATAAGATTTGGATAATCTTTATAATTTATAAGAATCTTTTCTACTCTTGCTTGCCAAAGAGAGCCAAACTCTTTTTTCTCTTCATCTGTTGCCATATTTTGCATAATTTTTTGTAAAAGTGGTTGCATATTATGGTGTGGTTGTACATATGAGGGGTTATAAAAAACATCTACACTTTTGCCTGTATCTGTTCTAGTAAATCTAACACTTGAATTTATGTGAGCATTGAAATTCATCAAAGAGTGTCTAGCAAATTTGCCACCTAAGCCTTTAAATCCACTTTTATCTGTAGCGCCTGTAATGTTTGATATAACATTACCAATTACGCCGGCTACTCCATTTTCCATAGGCTCTTTAAATGACACTCTAATCTCTCCTCTGACTGGCAAAGTCTCTGTATATAGCGTCTGTAAAGCTTTTAAAGTCATAAGATAAGCACCACCAACAGTAGGGCAACTATGTCCTGCTGTTTGAACAGACTGTAGATATGAAAATGTAATAATTCCATTTTCAAAACTTCCTAAAAGTTCAGCCAAAGGATCGTAAAGTGTAATTTTTTCTACATTGTCGTAAAATAGTGGATAGGTCATAATATGATGGTGCTCCGTTGAATTTAAATTAATTGACATTGTAACCTCAATATAATAAAAAACTTGTTACACTAAAGCATTATCTATAACAACCTGTTTGGGTTTAAGGACAAAATTTGGAATTTTTATTTAGTCAAAATATACAATTATACATCTTATCTTATCTTATAGGGAGTATCCCGTTTGGGTTACTTTTGGCAAAATTTATTGGTGGTGTTGATATAAGAAAAGAGGGAAGCGGAAATATTGGTGCAACAAATGTACTTCGAGTATTGAGAGAGAAAAATCCAGGTGTTGCGAAAAAGTTAGGAATTACGACACTGATACTTGATATATTAAAAGGTGTTGTCACTCTTTTGATAGGATATCTGCTTGGGGTTAGTGAAGCAACCATGTGGGCAATTGCTGTATTTGTAGTTGCAGGACACTGTTTTAGTATTTTTTTATTGGGAGAGGGTGGTAAAGGTGTAGCAACGGGACTTGGTGTGTTTATGGTTTTGATTCCCATAGCTGCATTGGTTGGTATATTTACATGGATCGTTTTTGCCAAAGTTTTTAAAGTTGTCTCTTTGGCTTCCCTAATTGGTGTTTTAGGGGCTGTTTTAGTGTCTTTTTTGATATATCCAGATATTGCGCATGCACCTATTGTGATTATAGGTTTTATCATTTTTTATAAGCATTCTGATAACATTTATAGACTTTTTAGTGGTCAAGAGGAAAAAATAGCGTAGTGGTGTTATGTATAAGGTTTCGATAGAGAGCTTGAGTGTTAAAGCGATAATTGGTATTTTAGATTTTGAACGCTTAAAGCCCCAAGAGATTATTGTTGATTGTTTTATTGAGTATGAAAAAATTGGTAGATTGTTTATCAATTATGCAGAAGTTGTATCCGTGATTGAGAAGATGTTAGTAGAGCAAAAATATGAGTTGATTGAAGATGGGCTTGAAGATATCATAGAAACTCTTTGTAAAAAATATAGTCAAATTCAAACAGTTAGGTTAAAACTTTCAAAATCCCAAATTCTTGAAAATTGCGTGGTTGGCGTAGAGCTCTTCAGAAAAATTTAAAAATTTTTTAAAAAAACTTTAATTTTTGACAAAAACATGGTATAATTCAGAAAAATTTTACAAATGAAAGGAAAATAATGAGAATACTCATTGTTGAAGATGAAATTACATTAAACAGAACTTTAGTTGAGGGGCTTCAAGAGTACGGGTATCAAGCAGATAGTTCGGAAAATTTTAAAGATGCGGAGTATTATATAGGGATTAGAAATTATGATCTTGTATTAACCGATTGGATGCTTCCTGATGGTGATGGTGTAGAATTGGTAACTGCGATTAAACAAAAAACGCCTAGAACTGCGTGTGTTGTGCTTTCAGCAAAGGATGATAAAGATAGTGAGATAAAAGCCCTAAAATCTGGTGCGGATGATTATATCAAAAAGCCTTTTGATTTTGATATCTTAGTAGCAAGACTTGAAGCTAGACTTAGGTTTGGTGGGACAAATGTTATAAAAATAGATGATTTGGTGATTGATCCTGATGAAGAGAAAATTACTTATAAAGGGCAAGATATAGAGCTTAAAGGTAAACCTTTTGAAGTGTTAACCCATCTTGCACGACATAGTGATCAAATTGTCTCAAAAGAGCAGTTATTAGACGCTATTTGGGAAGAACCAGAGCTTGTGACGCCAAATGTAATTGAAGTTGCAATTAATCAAATCAGACAAAAAATGGATAAACCGTTAAATATTTCTACTATTGAGACCGTCAGAAGAAGAGGTTATAGATTTTGTTATCCAAAAAAAGTATAAAGAGGAAGTTTCTTATACAGTTAGTGATCGCTTCGGCGACACTGATTGTGATTTTTTCGATAATACTTTATAATTATATCAAAATATCCATCTTAGACGAGACTATGCACAATTTAAAAACCGAGGCGATTTTATATATTAAAAACTCAAAAGAGAAAGCGCCTTTTTCAAAGAGAAATGATTTAAATATTTTTAACTCAAAAATACAATATGGACAAGATAAAACAAGTATAGTTATCAGGGTTGATAAAAAAGAAGATATCTCTTATGAACAGCACGAGAGAGATGGGAAAAAGTATCTTACTATTTTTCATGTTTTTAATCCTCTTCAATCTAGTTATCTTAAAATTGAGAGGGATGTTACAAGTAATGGTAAATTACTTGGAAATATTTTAAAAAGTATTGTGTTAGTTAATTTTTTGACACTTTTTTTGATTTTAGCATATGCGATGTTTTTATCAGAGACACTACTTCATCCGGTTAAATCCATCACTAGAAGATTGGCTCGTATGAATGAAAATTTTTTGGAACCTATTGAGGTTAAAACTCTTCCTGATGAGTTTGTTCCTCTTGGAGAGAGTATCAATAAGCTTATCGATAGGATCCAAAATTTTGTAAAATATCAAAAAGAGCTTTTTATAGGAACTGCACATGAGTTAAAAACACCGCTAGCAGTTATGAAAGCAAAAAATGAAGTTACTCTTATGAGGGAGCGTCCTAGTGAAAAATACCAAGAGACACTAAAACTAAATAATGAGCGAATAGATGATATGAGCAAAATGATTAGTTCAATTTTGGAGATTGGAAGACAAGAGGGTGCGCAATTTGAAAAACCACTTGAGATAGATTTGGTGCAGTTTTTAAAAGATAAATCAAAAGATTTTACTCTTATCGCGAAAAGTGTAGGTAAAAATGTTTCAGTTGATTTTGAGCCTGAAAAGTATTGTATTATCTCTCAGCCGACGCTATTGACTCATATTTTACAAAACTTTGTACAAAATGCAGTAAAGTTTACCCCAGATGGAGCAACTGTACATATTAAAAGTAGATTGATTGGTGATGATTTTAAAATAGAAATTATTGATGAAGGTAGTGGAATTGATGAATCATTAGATCTTTTTGCTCCTTTTAAAAGATCTGGAGATAAAGGTGGAGCGGGGCTTGGTCTCTTTTTAGCCAAAGGTGCTGCTGATGCTATTGGAGCGGAACTTAGTTTGAAAAATAGAGTTAATGGCAAAGGTGCTGTTGCAACAGTTGTGTTAAATTCTAGAAACTATTGTCCATCTGGAGATGATCCAAAAAGTGGTGGTATATTTAGTGCTTTTAAGCGAGATTAAAACGCTTGTCGTTAAAAATAGTTGATGAGTGTATAGCATGTGATGCATGTGTTGAAGTTTGTCCAACTATAGCTATAATGGCAAGTGACCCTATATATGTTGTTGATTCTGAGATTTGTTGTGAGTGTGTTGGATTTAAAGAGAAAAGTGCATGTGTGGAGGTTTGCCCTGTGGATGCTATTGTTTTGGATGAAGAGATTATTGAATCTTGTGAGTCTTTACTCAAAAAAGCACAAAGGGTTTTATACTCATCTCAACCTTAAATTTGCTAAAATAGGGAATTCAAAGGTTGGGATGGATATATAATGGCAAAAAGAACAGCAATAATAGATATAGGTTCAAACTCTATCTCACTGGTTATTTATGAAAAAAGCTCTCGTTACGCTTTTCATTTGATTGAAAAATTAAGATCTAAAGTGCGTATTGGTGAAGGTGCTTATGAAAATGGTGGATATCTTAGTGATGAAGCCATGGATAAAGCATATGATACCCTAGAAGACTTTTTATCCGTTATTAAAAGTTTAGGGTGTAAAAAAGTGTTGGCAGTTGCTACATCCGCGCTTCGTGATGCACCAAATAAAAAAGCCTTTTTAAAAAAAATCAGACAAGAACTTAATTTGAGTATTAAGATCATAGATGGAAAAAAAGAGGCTTATCTGGGTGCACTTGCAGCTATAAATCTGCTACCTCAAATTAAGTGTGCTACGACTATTGATATAGGTGGAGGTTCAACTGATATTGCTAAAATTATAGATGGAAAAATTGTAGATACTATCTCATTAAATCTTGGTACGGTGCGATTAAAAGAGCTTTTTTTTGATAAGAAAAAAGATTTTGCACAGATTCAAGCTTTTATAGATGATGCTTTTAAAACTGTTCCAAAGCTGTTTAACTCTTCAAAAATTATTGGAATTGGTGGAACAATTAGAGCTTTGTCATCTGCAATTTTAAAAGATAGCTTTTACCCTATCAACTCTCTTCATGCTTTTGAGTACTCATATGAAGAGCATAAAAGATTTATTGAGAGTGTCGCAAAATCTGAAGTTTTAAAACTAAGATCTACTTCAATTTCTGCAAATCGTTATGATACTATAAGACAGGGAAGCTCAATCTTTTTTATGTTGTGCGAAAAGCTAGAAGCAAAAGATATCATAATTAGCAAAGCAGGAGTCAGAGAGGGTGTCTATCTTAGCGATATTTTACGAAACTCGAACTATAGATTTCCTCATAATTTTAATATTAGTATAAAAAACCTTGTTGATAGATTTGCAATTTATAATAAAAATATACCTCAATTACAGAGCAATGCATTGGCAATATATGAAAAAACACATCATCTGTTTGATGTAGATTGTAAATACAAAGAGACACTTAAAATGGCTTCAAAGCTTTTATTGATTTTCAAACGATTAAATATTTATTCAAATAGCGATATGAGTTTTGGTTTTTTGGTAGAGAATTTAAACTTTGCACTCTCGCATAGTCAAAAGATTTTAATTGCACTTATTTTAAAATATACATATCAAAAAAATATAGATATAAAAGAGATAAAAAAATATAAAGAACTTTTGCCTTGTGTTGAGATAATTGGGTGGCTTAGTTTTATCTTATCTTTGACAGCATGTGTAAATAAAGATAAAAAGATTAAAAGAATAGAGGTAGAGTATCAAAATAATCTACTTACTATCTTAAGTGATAAAAGGATGTTTTTATCCAAAGAGTGCGTAAAGAAGTTGAAAAAGCCAACTTCTTTAGTTATAGTTTTAAAATCTTCGTCCTAGGCTAAACTCGATTGTTGAGGTTCTATCTCCCTCTTTGTCGTCAAGTGCGTGAGCATAAAAAAGTTGCAATGGCACGCCAAGAGGTGATTTTGCCCACTCTAGACCTGCACCTACTGATGATCTATGTATGTCGTTAAATTTATCATCACCTGTTATACCATAGTCATAAAAAGTTAAAAGTCTAAGTTGAACAGATTCAATAAGTGGAAACGATAATTCAATAGAAGCCGCTGCCATCTTTTTAGCTCCAATTAATGAATTTTTTTCATCTTTAGGCGCTAATGTTCCTGATTTAAATCCTCTTACTGTTCCTACCCCTCCAAGATAAAGTTTTTCATTTAGAGGTAAGTTTCCATTGTCTTTAATTGTGCTTACTCTTGATTTTAATCTAACAATTAGATCATAATCAATCAAATCATTAAAACCATAATAGTATTTTGCAGTAAGAGAGTTTCTTATAAAATCTGCATCGCCGCCAATACCTGCGTATTCAAATCCAGCGGTTATGTTCACACCTGATCTAGGTAGATAGTAGTCATCAGTATTGTCGTAAGATATTGCAGGAGCAAGGGCACTTTTTATAACTCTTCCCTCTCTATAGTAGATACTATCTTTTAAACTATCAGATACATTTCTAAGTTCTACATCTTCATATAGATAGGTAAGAGATGCATGTAGATTCCTTCCGATTTTACGACCAAGCTTTAAATTTCCACCAACTGATTTTTCATCATAATCATAATAGTCAAAATCTTTTCTAAAAACATTTCCTCCTAAACTATAAAGTGAGTCAAAAATACGAGGGTTATAAAATCTAAGACTCCCACGAAGAGTTTTTTCAGAAGTATCAAGATCTAATCCAACTTCAATACCACTTCCAAAAAAGTTTCGATCAGAGATACCTGCGTTTACTCCAAATCCATCATAACTTCCATATGAAAGACCTCCCATGATACTTCCAGTACTAGCTTCACTGACATTTACAAGAAGATCCATTTTATCTTTTTGTGTCTGTTTTGGTATGATTTGAACATCGTTAAAATACCCAGTTCTTTTAAGGGCACTCATTGAATCTTTAAGATCATTTTGATTAAAAGCTTCTCCTTCGCTCAGATAAAGTTCTCTTCTTATAACTCTATCAGCAGTTCTAGAATTTCCTGAAATGGTAATGTTATTAACATAAACTTTTTCATTTGGTTTGACAATATAAGTTATGTTTGCGATCTTGTTTTTACGATCTTGTTTTACATCTGGTATTACGCTTGAAAATGCATAACCTCTATTTGATATTATTTCTCTAATTTTGCCAATATCCCGTCTTAAATTTTGGACATCAAAAACTCGACCAGATTTAAGTTTGAAACTCTCTTCTAAGATTTTGGGATCAATAATTGATTTGTCAATTTTTACTGATACGGAACCGACTTTGTATTGAGAGCCTTCATCGATTTGATAGGTTAAACTTGCGCTATAGTTGTCAAAGTTTGTTCTTAAAATCGGTTCTGATATAACTGCATCAAGATATCCGTTTTTGAGATAAAACTCCTTTATTCGCATAGCATCTGCTTTTAATTGGTTAGCTTTTAACTCTCCATCATCTCGTCCAAAAAACCAACCTAAAGCTTCTCTCTTTTTATTCGCAAGATAGGGTTTAAAATCATCATATCCATAATCGGTTGCACCATAAAAGTTAATTTTATCAATATAGATATTTTCACCTTTATCTACGACTATATTAGTTTGAATACTTCCTTGATTTAACTTTTGGTTTTCTATCTCAACGACTGAATCAAAATACCCTTTTGATTCTAAATCTTTTTGAATGTTGTTTTTAACGGTTTTTAATTTTGTCTCATCATATATATCACCTTTTTTAATGCCCGCAGTTTTAAGAGCTTCCTCATTTTTTTCTTTGGAGAAACCGCTTAGATTTACTTTTGCAATTACAGGTTTTTCTATAAAATGATAAGTTAAAATCCCACTATTTTCATCTACCCATATATCTTTAAAATATTGTTGTGCATATAGTTTTTTAATGCTTTCATCAATTACGCGAGGATCAATCTCATCACCATTTTTGATATTTATGATCTCTTTAGCTATAGCATCTGAAATTTGTACTAAGCCCTCAAACTCTATATTTTCAACAGCTTTAGCCTTAAGTGTTGAAGCACCAAGTATGCATGAAAGAAGAAGAGCACAGCCTCTTAGAGAAAGTTTTTTATTTTGTGTCATAGATAATAAGCCTTTTATAATATCTGTTATAATAACCAGTTAAGGTAAACATTTTATCATTTTAATGATTAAAAAGATAAAATCATGTAAAAAAGTAAAGAATGTAAATATGGTTATAGCAATTGTTGGGTTAGGATTGATGGGTGGCTCTTTTGGATTGGCATTAAAAGAGTCTATGGTTGATATAAAAGTAGTTGGATTTGATCACAACCTTGATCACTCTAAGAAGGCAAAAGAGATTGGATTGGTAGATGAAATTGTTTCGTTTGAAGTGGTTAAAAAGAGTGATGTGATTATTTTGGCAATTCCTGTTGATTCGATTATCAAAACCTTAAAAGATCTTAGTGATATAGACTCAAATACGACAATAATTGACTTAGGAAGTACAAAAGAGGAGATAGTCTGTAAAACTCCAAAAGAGATAGTGTCAAACTCTATCGCAGCACACCCTATGGCAGGTATTGAAAAATTTGGACCTCTTGCTGCATTTGAAAATCTTTATGATGATAAAGTTGTAGTTTTATGTAATGTTGAGAAAAATAGTAATTTGCATAAAAATAGAGCTATTGCTATTTTTGAGGCACTAAAGATGCATATTGTCTATATGAATGCAAAAGAGCATGATTTTCATGCTGCTTATATATCTCATCTTCCACATGCTATCAGTTATGCGCTTTCAAATAGCGTGTTAAAACAAGAAGATCCAAAAAGTATTTTAACTCTAGCAGCCGGTGGATTTAGAGATATGAGTCGTATTGCTAAAAGTTCACCAAATATGTGGAGTGATATTTTTAAACAGAATAAGAAAAATCTTTTAACTTCTATTGATAGTTTCGAAAAGGAGTTATCATATGCTAAAAAAATGGTTGAAGATGATGATTATGAAGCTTTAAATGAGTGGATGCAAAGTGCTACGACTTTGCATAAAATACTTTAGAATTTTATACAGTAACTGCACCCATCTCTTTAAGGTAGATATTTATCTTATCTTCAGAAATTGCTTCGCTAAAATGATATCCTTGCATCAAGTAACACCCTTTTGATTTTAAAAAGTCAGCTTGACTTTGAGTCTCAACACCTTCTGCAACTACTTCAAGAGAGAGTTGATGGGCTAGTGTGATGATTGTAGTTGCTATTTGCATATCATCTTTATTTGCAGGGATATCATCGATAAAAGATTTATCAATTTTGAGTTTTGTTACGGGAAGTTTTTTTAGACGACCTAAAGATGAGTAACCTGTTCCAAAATCATCAATTGCAGTATTTATACCAATTTTTTTAAGATTTGTAAGAACTTGTTCAACTTTATTAATATTTTCCATTAAAAAATTTTCTGTCACTTCAAGCTCTAACAGTGTTGCATTAATTCCACTTTTTTTAACAACCTCTATTACCGTTTGTTCAAGATGGTTTTGTGTAATCTGCTTGCTTGAGATATTTACTGTGATTTTTATTTTTAATCCAGAATTTTGCATCAGTTTAATTTGATTGCAAGAGCGTTCTAATATCCATTTTCCTACTTTAGCCATAAAACCTCCCTCTTCAGCAAGTTTTATAAAGTTATCAGGAGTAATGACCCCATATTTTGGATGTTCCCATCTTACAAGTGCTTCAAAAGCTTCTAAAGTATTACTTTTTGTGTTGACAATTGGTTGATAATATAGTTTTAATTGGTTGTTTGAGATTGCATTTCTAAGATCATTTGAGAGTTCAAGTCTCTCTGTTGCATCTGCATTCATATCTTCTGTAAAATATTTATAGATATTTTTACCACCATTTTTAGCTGTATACATGGCAAGATCTGCATTTTTGATGAGTGGTTCAATCTCATTTGCGTCATCAGGAAAAATTGCAATTCCAACACTAGCTCCAATATAACCCATCTCATCGCCTAGTTGAATTGGTTGAGAAAGAGCGTCAATAATCTTTTGTGCGACAATCGATGGATAGGTAGTCTCCCCAATATCTTCTAATATAATCGTAAATTCATCACCGCCAAGTCTTGATACAGTATCTTCTGCTCTTAAAATTGTTTTAAGTCTTTTTGCAACTTCTATCAGTAGAAGGTCACCATAATCATGCCCTAAGGTATCATTGATCATTTTAAAGTTATCTAAATCTAAAAACATAAGGGCAATTTTGCTTTTTGCCCTTTTTGCTTTTGAAATAGCATTCCTAAGAGTATCTTGAAAAAGTGCACGATTTGGAAGATTTGTTAAAAGATCGTAATGTGCCATAATATTTAGTTTAATTTCAGTCTTTTTTTGTTCGCTAATATCAGAGTAAATTCCACCAAAAAGTTTTTTATCATTTTTATCTATGATAAATCTATGAGTTTGGAAATAGTGCTTAGCCCCATTTTTATCTGAAAGTTTTTCTTCACATGTGAATGTACCTTTTGAAATAAGCTCTTGGTTTGATATAAAACTTTGATTTTCGTTTAAGTTGATAATATCTTCTATATTTTGCCCCTCTAAGGTGTCAACCCCAAAAAAATCATTAAGATATCTATTTGAAAATATAAAATTATTGTTTTCATCTCTTATAAAAGCACCAGCAGGTAGATTTTCCATAAAAAGTTGAAATTGCTCTTGGGAGTCTTTAAGGGCAATTTGTGCTTTTTTAATCTCCGTGATATCTGTGATAAATCCTACTATTCTTAGAGGTTTTCTATTTTTGTTTCGTGAGACTTTACCTCTAATTGAAACCCATCTAATTTGGTTGTTTATTTTGATTCTATGCTCAGTTGCAAAGTTTTCTGTACGAGCATTTATATGATCTTCTAAAGCTTTTGCAACACGTATTTTATCTTCTGGTACGATTGTATCAAGCCAACTAGATATATTGTTTTTAATTGGCTTATTTGCATAACCTATAATTTCTTTAAAGCGATTGGAGTAAAAAACTACACCGCTGTTTATATCAAAGTCCCAAAGTCCTTCATTTGAACCTTTTGTTGCAAGTTCATAACGCTCCTTAAAAGTGTTGATGGTTTTTTTTGCATTAACTTGCTCACTAATATCTACAATAATACCAAGTTTTGCTTCATTATCTTTTCCTATATCAGAGATATAAGTGATTGATTCAATTTTTTTACCAATATCATTGGTAAGTTCAAGTTCAAATTTATTTTGTTTGGAACTATTTAAAGAGAGAAGTTGATTTAATACTTTTTGGCGATTTGATCCCATGAATATATCAAAAGCACTGTTTGTAATAAACTTTGAATTTTCACCATGTTTATAAAACATAGGCAGTGAAAAGTTTTTGATGAATGTCTGTATGATATCATTTTTTCCTCTAAGATCGTTACCGCTCAGTCTTTTAAACATTTATTTTTCTCCAAGAACTAAAGGAATTTGCTTTAGTAAATTAATCTATATTTTCCAATATCGACTAATTCAAAAAAAAATAAAATTTCAAGTCTCTTTTTTGTAGAATCAAGCTAAAGGGAAGAGTATGAGTCAACCGAATTTTACACATTTACATTTGCATACAGAGTATTCATTATTAGATGGCGCAAACAAGATAAAAGCATTAGCTAAAAAAATAAAAGAGCTTGGCATGAGTTCGGTTGCTATGACCGACCATGGAAATATGTTTGGGGCTATTGATTTTTATACTACCATGAGAAAAGAGGGTATAAAACCAATTATAGGCATGGAAGCGTATCTGCATAATCAAGATGAGATAGGTGATAAAAGTACCAAACAGAGATTTCATCTGTGTCTGTATGCTAAAAATGAGATTGGCTATAAAAATTTGATGTATCTTAGTTCACAGAGCTATATAAATGGTTTTTACTACTATCCTCGTATCAGTAAAAAGATGCTTATAGAGCACAGTGAGGGTCTTATATGTTCATCTGCATGTCTTCAAGGTGAGATAAATTGGCACCTAAATCTAAATAACAAGCGAAATGTAAACAATGGAGCGGGTGGTTATGAGAAGGCAAAAGAGGTTGCACTAGAGTATAAAGAGATTTTTGGTGATGATTTTTATATGGAGATGATGCGCCATGGCATTGAAGATCAGCATTTTATTGATGAACAGGTGATTAAGCTCTCAATTGAGACTGGTATTAAAATTATTGCTACAAATGATACTCACTATTTAGAACAGGATCTAGCAGATGCTCATGAGGCGTTTATGTGTATCGCTATGAATAAAGAGTTTGACGACCCAAAACGACTTCGACATAGTGTTCATGAGTTTTTTGTCAAAAGTCCTCAGCAGATGTATGATCTTTTTTCAGATATCCCAGAGGCTATTGAAAACACACAAGAGATAGTTGACAAATGCAATTTAGAGATAAAGTTAGGAAATCCAACACCTCCAAATTTTAAATTTGTACAAGAGTATGCCAAAAAAGAGGGATTGGATTTTGATAATGATGCTGATTATTTTGTCTATAAATGTAAAGAAGGGCTAGAAAAAAGACTCAAAATTGTTCCTCAAGATCGCCATAAAGAGTATAAAGATCGTTTAGATTTTGAGATGAATATTATTAACTCTATGAAATTTCCAGGATATATGTTAATCGTTTGGGATTTTATTCGTGATGCAAAAGACAAAGGTATACCCATAGGTCCAGGTAGGGGTTCGGCAGCTGGGAGTTTGGTGGCATTTTCTTTGGAGATTACTGATATTGATCCTATGAAGTATGATTTGATTTTTGAGCGTTTTTTAAATCCTGAGAGGGTAAGTATGCCCGATATTGATATCGATTTTTGTCAAAAAAGGCGGGGTGAGTCCATTGATTATGTGGTGAAAAAATATGGTAGAGAAAATGTTGCTCAAGTTATCACATTTGGTAAGCTTTTGGCAAAGGGAGTTATTAGAGATGTTGCTAGAGTTATGGCTATGCCTTATGCTGAGGCTGATGCGATGGCAAAACTTATTCCAGATGAGCTTGGTATTGATCTGGCAGCTTCATTTGAGAAAGAGCCAAAAATTAAGGAGCTAATTGAGTCTAATTCACAAGCAAAACGAGTTTGGGATTTTGCACTTGCTCTTGAGGGGTTAAATCGAAACTCAGGCATGCATGCAGCCGGTGTGGTTTTGAGTAATGAAGCTTTGTGGAATAAAACACCTATATATAAGCCCTCAGGCGAAGATCAACCTTTTATAACTCAATATTCTTTAAAATATCTTGAAGATGTTGATTTGATTAAGTTTGACTTTTTGGGTCTTAAGACTTTAACTGTTATTGATGATGCTTTAAAATTGATTGAGCAAAAATATGGTAAAAAGATAAATTTTAATGAGATTGATTTTGATGATCCCAAAATTTATGAGTTGGTTCAAAGTGGTGCGACTATTGGACTATTTCAGATAGAATCAGACGGCATGCAGTCACTAAATGAGCGGTTAAAACCTAGTAACTTTGAAGATCTTATAGCCGTACTTGCACTCTATCGACCAGGACCTATGGAGTCTGGGATGCTTGATGATTTTATAGAGAGAAAACACGGCAGACAAACTTTTGTTTACGACTTTCCCGAGCTTGAACCTATTTTAAAACCAACTTACGGTGTGATTGTCTATCAAGAACAGGTTATGCAGATTGTACAGACTATTGGTGGATTTAGTCTTGGTGGGGCTGATGTTGTAAGACGAGCTATGGGTAAAAAGATAAAAGAGGAGATGGACAGACTTAAGGGTGAATTTGCTGATGGAGCTGTTAAAAAAGGGTTTGACCGTGTAAAAAGTGAAGAGTTGTTTGATTTGATTGTAAAGTTTGCAGGATATGGTTTTAATAAATCTCACTCTGCAGCTTACGCTATGATTACTTTTGAAACTTCTTATCTAAAAACTTATTATCCAGCAGAGTTTATGGCGGCACTTTTAACCTCTGAGGCACAAAATATAGATAAAGTTGCAAAATATGTGGATGAAGTTAAAAGACTTGGTATCTCTTTGTTGCCACCGTCAATTACAGGAAGTAGCATCGAATTTAGCCCCTCTCATGATAATGATGAGGACTCTATTTTATTTGGAATGGGTGCTATTAAAGGTGTTGGGAGTAAGGCTATTGAGAGTATTTTAGAGGCAAGGGGTGAAAAACCTTTTGAAGATTTGAGTGATTTTATAGCGCGTATTGATAGCTCTAAAGTCAATAAAAGAGTATTAGAAGCATTGATAAAATCAGGAGCTATGGATAGTTTTGGTTACTCAAGACGAGCTTTGATAGATCAAATTGAGAAGATTGTTGAGGTTGGAGCTGAAGCTGCTAGAGCTAAAAAGATGGCAGTTGGTTCACTTTTTGGTGAAGATGAAGAACTTACTCGCGTCTCAATAAATATTGATGAGTTACCAGAGTATGAGAGTAAAAATATTTTAGAACTTGAAAAAGAGATTTTAGGTTTTTATGTATCAGGTCACCCTTTGGATGAGTTTAGAGAAGAGATAGAAAAAATTGAGTATACACTCTCAAGTGAGATTGATTCGTTGGCAGATGGTTCTAAAACTATATTTATAGGTAAAATTGAGAGCATTACAAATAAAATAAGTAAAAAAGGGAATAAATTTGGCATTGTTCAATTGATGGATTTTCATGGAGATATAGAGTTTATGGTTTTTGAGAAGACTCTAGTTCAAATTGCTATGATGGATCAAAATAGACCAATAGCTTTTAAAGTTCAAATCACAAAAGATGACAGAGGAATCAACAAAAGAGTTTTAAAAGTATTTGATTTAGATGGTGCAAAAAAAGAGAAATGTGATATAAAAAAAGAGGTTATAAAAGAGATTGTTTCGCCTGTTTTTGTAAAAATTGAGATTGATGAAGATGATAAGATATTACAAGAGTTGTATAAATTGGTAAAAGAGTTTCCCGGGAACCGCCCACTAAAGCTCATACTCTCTTCTAAACTTCAAGATGTTGTTATCGAGTCAAATATCTGTGTAAATGAGATGATTGTAGAGAAGCTAGAGACTTTTACAGCTATAAAAGTAGCCGCTTAAAAAACTCTCTTGTATCCTCATCCATACGATGAGGTTTACCATCTTTGCATAAAAATACTAAAGTTACTTTTTGTGTAAAGATAAGTTTATTATCTCTTAATATCTGATGGTATAGGTTTAAACTGACATGTTTTATCTTTGTGACGACAGTTTTGATATCTAAGATATCTCCTAGATATGAGGGACTCATAAAGTCTGCTTCTATTTTTTTAATTGCAAAGTGGCAGTTATTTATCATTGGTGATTTTCCCTGCTCAAAGAATAGTTCACTCCTTGCCATTTCACAAAAATCAAGGTAGTTTGAGTGGTAAACTATACCGCCCATATCAGTATCTTTATAATAAATTCTTACTTTCACATAAATCCTTTTTTCTATTTTACCTGCCTATCTTGAAAGTAAAATCAAACATGTTAAAATCCTGACATAAGGAGAAGATTTTGAATAAATTAATAAAAGCAGTTTGGACTAATAGCATATCAAGAGCTTTTGGTAAGTTTGCATCATTTAAATTTCCATCAATTATCCAGATGGGTGTTAATTGGACTTATGTTAAGACAATGAGTGTGGATCTTTCAAATTTTCATCCATTAAGCCACTATAAGAGCCTTAATGAACTCTTTACAAGAGAGCTTTTATATAAAAGAGAGATGCCTAAAGACCCAAAAATAATTGTGTCTCCAGCGGATTCATTAATCTCTGAATTAGGAGATTTAAATCAAGATGTAGCTTTGCAGATCAAAGGTTTTGAGTATAGTGTGAAAGAGCTTTTAACTGAGCATATAGATAAAGAGAATGTTCAAAAAGTTGAAGGTGGTAAATTTATCAATTTTTATCTATCTCCTAGAGATTATCACAGATATCATGTACCGATAGATATGAGAGTGAGTAGGGTTATACATGTCCCTGGATTTTTGTATCCTGTAAATTTTACTTACCTAAATAAAATAAATTCACTTTTTGTTAAAAATGAACGAGTTATTTTAGAGTGTTTTGATAATACAGGTAGAATGTTTTTTATAGTTTTAGTTGGAGCACTTAATGTTGGCAAAATGACACTCTCTTTTGAGCCTTCTATTGAGACAAACACAAAAACAGGAGAGTTGAATGTTTATGAATATAACAATTTAACTCTTAAAAGAGGTGATGAACTTGGCATGTTCAAGATGGGCTCAACCGTTGTAATGATTTTTGAAAAAGATAGTGTATTGCTTAAAAGTGAAGTTGGTAAAAAAGTTCGTTTTGGTGAGGAGGTTGCTACCAAATGCCAGTAGGCATTTGGATATGGTAGTTATTATTTTGTTGTAGTTTTTTTCTTCTTCTTAGCTTTTTCTTTTTTAACAGCTCTTTTTGGTTTATCTCCAGCTTTTTTCTTGGTTTTTACTTTTGTTGATTTTGGTTTTGTAACCCTTTTTTTAGTATTACTCTTTTTGCTTTCAACTCTTTTTTTGGTTGTAGTTGTCCTTTTGGTTGTTTTTTTAGGATCACTACTTTTGATACCTCTTTTAGCATTGTTAGCTATCTCTTTTCCAATTCCTGGTATTTTTTCAAGATCTGTTGCACTTTTTATCTTATTTGTTTTTCTATATTTTATGATAGAAGTTGCTCTTTTTTCTCCAATTCCTTTGATGCTCATTAGTTCACTTTTGGAGGCAGTTTGGAAATTTATCGCAAAAAGCGAAACAGACATAATCATAAGTGTTAAAAGTAGTTTTTTCAACATGTGTTATCCTTAAAGTAATTTAAAATTAAAAGATTATAACATAATTAGTGTGAAATTATTGTGTAAATAGATGTCTGCAAAGGTTCCTCCTTTGCAGACAGTGTTAGCATGAGTATGTAGAACTAAATTCAAATGCCGTAGGTCTAGCCTCATCAGGCCAAACTTGTCTCTCAAACTGATAGTGTTGAAAAGTATCTATAAATTCATCAGTCATAACAGGTTTTAAAAAATCATTATCTACTATTAGACCTTCTAATGATTCTCTTAAAGTATGTGGCATTTGTGGGATATTTCTCTCTCTTATTTCAGATAATGTTAACTCAAAAAGATCTTCATCCATAGGACCTACTGGAATATCTTTGTTTTTAATTCCATCAATTCCTGCAAGTAGTAGTACTGAAAATGCTAAGTATGGACAAGCAGTTGAGTCTGGAAATCTAGTCTCAATTCTTGTTGCCATCTCTCCAGCACCATAAGGAATACGACAAGCTGCTGATCTATTTTGGCTAGAGTATGTAAGAATCGAAGGTGCTTCAAATCCTGGAATTAGTCTTTTGTAAGAGTTTGTCGATGGGTTTGTAAATGCAGCAACTGCTTTTGCATGTTTGAAAACTCCACCAAGATAGTGAATTGCATTTTCACTCAAGTTTGCATATGCTCCCTCTTTATAAAATTGGTTTTTGCCATCTTTCCAGATTG
>CAYUSV010000014.1:0-26081 GCA_964447385.1 uncultured Campylobacterales bacterium
CTTGAAAATTACATGATGACCCGATTTTAAGGGGATTGAGACTCTTCAATTTTATCGTATTTTGTCATTTTGGAATATTACATGATGACCCGATTTTAAGGGGATTGAGACATTGATAATGTAATCTCGTGTCATTTTAATTTCCTATTACATGATGACCCGATTTTAAGGGGATTGAGACAGAGCTAAACCCTTCGTCTAAGCGAGGGCTTAGCTCTATTACATGATGACCCGATTTTAAGGGGATTGAGACCCGTTGTATAAAACAGTTCTAGTACAGTTCTTTTTAGATTACATGATGACCCGATTTTAATATGTAGGCAAGAAAAAAAATTATATTTTTTACATGATTTGGTTAATATTTTTTTACATTTGACGATATTATTAGTATATACTAAAAAATATGGAGAAAATCATGAACTTAAGCACTAAGATAATAGGAACTATGACCATTTTGATACTATCTCTGACCATAATGGGATCTGTTTCATACCAAGGTTTAAATTCAATTGCTGATGAGATAGATGAAATTTCTGAGTACCAAATACCATTAAAAGCTGCAATCAGTGAGTTTGAAAAAAATATTTTAGAAGAGGAGATTTTGACTTATCAAATTATTTTAGCAAATAAAAATAAGAACTCTATCCAATACGCTAAATTGGTTGATGATATAAAAAAACTAGAGCTTAGAGCTGATGAGTCGGTTAAAGAGGCTGAAAAACTTGCAAATGATGCACTTTTACACAACGAAGATACAAAAACTAAAGATAAGTATAGTGGTTTTCTGACACAATTAAAACTTTTAAATAATAAACAAAAAGAGTTTGAATTTACTTTTCGACAATTTATGTCAGATGTAGATAGTGGTAATGTTGAAGATGCAAATAGTGATGTCATACCTTTGCAAAAGAAGCTTAAAGCGATGGATGGTAATGTTACAGATCTTATGCATAAGATGGATATATTGTTGGAACATTCAGTCTCCCAAGTCAAAGAGGATGAACATTTTGTTTTAAATAGTGTTGGATTAGTATTTCTCTTTTCATTGATTATATCTTTAATATTTTCAACTCTTACTATAAAATCTTTTAAAAGAGCAATTAAGAATTTAAGTGAATATGTTGATAAAATATTTGTTAGTAAAGATTTAAATACAAAAGTTTCTATTATCGCAAATGACGAGTTAGGTATTGTGACAAAGCAGTTATCTACACTTATAGACTCTTTTAAAGATCTTATATCAAAATCAAAGACTTCATCATCTGAAAATTCATCAATATCTCATGAGTTATCAACTACATCTTTTGAAGTAGGTAACAATGTTGAAAATTCAGCAGAAGTTATCTCTGATACAACAGCACATGCCAATGAAATTATGTCAAAAGTTAAAGATGCGGTAAATGACGCACAAAAAAGTAAGCTAGATATACAAGAAGCGAGTAAAAATTTAAATGCTGCAAGAGATGAGATTTTGATACTTACATCTATGGTAGAAAAGAGTGTGGATGTTGAGATTGAAGTGGCTCAAAAGATGCATGCACTCTCAGCTGATGCTGAGCAGGTAAAAGGAATATTGGGAGTTATTTCAGATATCGCAGATCAGACAAATCTACTTGCACTAAATGCTGCAATTGAAGCTGCAAGAGCAGGAGAACACGGAAGAGGATTTGCTGTGGTTGCTGATGAAGTTAGACAGTTGGCGGAGCGAACTCAACGCTCACTAGGCGAGATAAATGTTACTATTGGTGTTATCGTCCAAGCTATTACAGATACAAGCGAACAGATAAGTAGTAATTCAAATGATATACAAGAGTTGTCAAATACAGCTCACAAAACTGAAGACAAAATCAATACAATAACCAAAATTGTTGATAAAGCAACAACCGCGGCAGAAAAAACTGTAGACGATTTTGAAAAAACTGGTAATGATGTTAATATTATTGTTCAAAAGATTGAGCAGATAAATGATATCTCGTCTTCAAGTGCTAGAAGTGTAGAAGAGATAGCAGGAGCAGCTGAACATCTAAATAAGATGACAGAAGAGTTAAATGCCCAACTTGAAATCTTTAAAACATAAACTTATTCTCATAGGGGCTTCCACAGGAGGCCCAGGTCACATACAGAAAATTGTTGCATCTTTAAATTTTGATTTTAACGCTTCTATTGTTATTGCTCAACATATGGGAGATGAGTATCTTCAAAGTTTTGCAAAATTATTAAATGAAAAATGCAAATTACCTGTTTTTTTGGTTGAAGATGGTATGTGTATAAAGCCCTCTTGTGTATATATCTGTTCAAGGGTTTGTACTTTAAGTATGCATACAGATGAGATATCATTTTCTAAAAAGAGAAGTGAAAAACCAGGTTTTAATCCTGATATAAATACTCTTTTTAACTCAGCTTCAAACTTTGTAAAAAACGCAGAGATGTTAGGAGTTATCCTCACTGGAATTGGAAGTGATGGGGCAAAGGGCTGTTTTTCGCTTGTGAAGTCTGGTGCTTTATGTATTGCTGAGAGTCAAAAAAGTGCTGTTGTCTTTGGTATGCCAAAAAAAGCAAAAGAGTTGAGTGATGATATCAAAGTAAAAGAACTTGATGAGATTATTGAAGAGATAAGAAGGTTTGGAAGTTAAAATGTTTAATTTTTTAAATAGAAATAAAATAGTAGAAAAGAGTTTAAATTGTGTTAATATTGTTGAAGATTTTAAACATGTTGAACCATTGATGGAGTATTTTAAAAAAGAGACAGGAATTGATTTTGAAAATAAAAAGGAAATTATAAGAACTAAACTCATAAATTTTTCTAAAAATAGAGGTTTTTTTGATTTTGGATCAGTTTTGAGCAATGTAAAAAATGACCGTTATTTGAAACAGGAGCTTATAGATTATTTGACAGTTAATGAGACATATTTTTTTAGAGAGATGTACCAGATAAACCTTTTGGTGCAAAAGATAAAAAATAGTGATAAAAAAGTAGAAATACTTTGCGCACCATCTTCTAGTGGGGAAGAGCCATATACGATAGCTATGTCACTTCTTGAAAATAGTATAAATAAAAACCAATTTAAAATAGTAGCGATTGACATAAACTCTGATGTCATAAAAGAGGCAAAAAAAGCGATATATAGACAAAGAAGCTTACATAAAGTGCCTTTAGATATAAAACAGAGATATTTTTTAAAAAAAGATGATATGTACCATCTATCAGATGAGATTAAAAACCTCGTAGAGTTAAAAGTACTTAACATTTTTGATGAAAATATCCCAAAACTTGGCAAATTTGACTATATATTTTCTAGAAATATGTTGATCTATTTTGATAAAGAGACAAAACTAAAAGCAAAAAATATCTTGGAAGGGCTGCTTAAAAATAGTGATACTCCTATATTTTTTGGACATGCAGATTGACATACTATTTTGTTATAATCTCTGCCATATCAATAACTCTTTTTGCGTATCCATACTCATTATCTTGCCAAGCTAAAACTCTTAAAAGATCACCATCTAAAAGATTGGTAAAACTCATATCAACAGTCGCAGAGTAGGGGTTTTGGATAAAATCTGTTGAGACAAGTGCTATATCTGTTATACCTAAGATATCAGATGACGCTATACTATCTTGTAAAACTTTTAAGACTTTAGCCTCTGAGCTTTTTTTGGATAAGTTTATACTCAAATCATAGCATGTAGTAGCCGATACTGGCACTCTTATACTTTTTGCATATAGTTTATCTTTTAGATGTGGAAAAAATTTAGCTGTTGCACCGGCGGCTGAACTCTCTAATGGTATGATGTTTTGTGTAGCACTTCTAGCTCGTCTGATATCTTGTGAGTAGTGTTTAACATCTAAAAGTTTTTGATAAGCTGTATAGCTATGTATCATGCTCATAAAAGCACTTTTTATCCCAAAGTTTTTTTGGATAATCTCAAATATAGGCACGATAGCATTTGCAGAACAGCTAGAGTTTGAGATGATTGGTTCACCTTGATAGTTTTGATGGTTAATGCCGTAGATGTAGGTTGGTACTTCATCAGATGATGGAGCAGAGATGATTATCTTTTTTGCGCCATTTTCTATGTATGGTTTGTTCGCTTTGGCTGTTAAGTGTATACCACTACATTGAAGAAGCACATCAGATTTGATTGAGGGTGAGTTTTTTTGGTTAAAGAGTTGGATTGTTTTATCATCTATTATAAGTTTGTCATCTTTTAGCTCTATTTTATGATTTAAAGAGCCATAAATGGAATCATTTTCAAGCAGCTGTGCCATTTGCTTGAAACTATAGATATCATTGATACCAACAAGTTCAAACCTATCATCTTCAAGAATTATTCTAGTAGCAATTCTGCCAATTCTACCAAAACCGTTTACAAATACTTTTATCATTTTTTCTTCGAAATTTGAAATTTTTGAGGCTCTATTGTGATATCTGTAACGACACTGCCTTCTCTTAGATTTAAGATATTTTCGATGATATCTGCTATATCTTTTGGCTCTATATAGGTTAGAGAATCTTTTGAAGGTTCAAAATGTAGATTATCAAAAAAGTTGCTATTTGTGATGTCTGGATTTATGTTAACTACCTTAAGACCACTTTTTCGAGCCTCTTTAAAGAGTGAAGTTCCAAAGTGTCTAAGACCCGCTTTGCTCGCTCCATATGTAGCTCCAAAAAGGGCAGGTTGGATTCCTGAGATGGAGTTTATGTTAAATATATATCCTCTATTTTGTTTTAAATCTTTTAAAAATAGTTTACAAAGTAGCATGGGAGCTGTAAGGTTAAGTGTGATTATCTCTTGTATCTGCTCAAAACTAAGTTCCTCATGTGAGGCAAAGTGTCCAACTCCGGCACTATTTATAAGTATATAAGGTTTGTTATCTATAAGTTTTGAGAGTGATTTAAGAGCTTTTATATCTGTTAAATCTTGTGAAATATGTACATAATCTGCATGACTAAGGGTGCATTTTTTAGATATACCATAAACTCTGTATCCTATATCTAAAAGTTTTTTGGCACACTCTTTTCCTATGCCACTTGATGATCCTGTAACAATTGCACTTTTCAAAATAGTTTCTCATTGATAAGTTTTAAGTGTGGATAGATCAAGTCGTATACCTTGTTGGAGGTTAAAATTTTATCTGAAATTTTATCTGAAACTACCTTTATGAGGTATATATTTTCATCTTTAACAAACTTTTTGGCACTTTTGTAAAATCCAAAGCTTTCCATATCGATAAGAGTATTTTTAAATTTTTCTGGATTATTTTGAGAAGTTGCACATGTTGTGATTGTTTTAGTTTTAAAGATGATTGGAGTTCTTAAATGTACAACTTTTGCACTACTTTTATCTATGATTTTTTTTATCTGAAAAAGCTCTCCGATTTGATGATTTGTACTCCCACAAATTCCAATATTTATCAATATATCATGTGTATTTGCCGAGAGATAGGTAGTTGCTATTGCGCTGTTTATCTCTCCTATTCCAGATATTATAAGAGTAATATTGGCATTTGAAAATATTTGAAATTTTTTATCGTTACTCTTTTTAAGATCAAAAAAATCTATAATGGGCTTTGCTTCGCTCTTTAGGGCTGTTACGATGTATGTCATGCATACATCGTAACATCTTAAACTTTATCAGTTGCTTTTAGATAGTTGTCCAAAATGAGTTTGAGATAAACTTTATCAGCACTATTTATCAATACTTCATCAAAATCTCTTCTTATTTGGTTATCAACTATAGAGTCAAAACTTCTAAAGAGTAAAAGTGTTGTGGTATCACGATTTTGTATTGCATCAAATAGATCTTGTAGGTCAAGATCTATTATCTCTTTATCAACCATGATAACTTTATAGTTGGTTTCCCTTATTTTTTGTAAAAAATCATTAGTATTTTCACAAATATTTATTTTTTTGTAGAGCTGGCTTAACACTTTTTCAAATATTTTTGATTCAACCATACTTTTTTTGTAGATCAAAATGTTTTCTCTCTCACTCTCTTTTAAAAGCTCTTGTTCGCTTTTGTTCGCTTCTTGTTTTACTGCCTCTTCTTGTATTTTTATATTTTCCTCTTCTACTTTTTGTTCATTTGTGCTATTTTGAGTTTTTTTCTCTTCTTTAGTTGTTTTTATATTTTCATTATATATGTTGTATTTAATAGTCATCTCTTTGATCTCTGCTTCTTTTGTTGGTTTTGGAAGATAATCATCTAGACCGTCATTAAGAAATTTTTCACGATCCCCTTTAAGTGCATTTGCAGTAAGTGCGATGATAGGAACATGTTCTAATTTTTCATTTTTTTCATATGCTAAGATCTCTTTAGTAGCACTGACACCATCCATAATAGGCATAGCAATATCCATAAAAATCAAATCATAATCCCCATTTTTTCGAGCATCAACTGCCTCTTTTCCATTTGAAACTGTGGTCACGATAAAGTTGAGATTTTCAAGAATTTTAATAATTAATTTTTGATTTATCTCATTATCCTCTGCTACAAGTATCTTATATTTTTCATTTGATTGGATTTTTTGATTATCTATTCTCTCTGTAGCAATAAAATCAGTTTTTTGTTCAACTGTTTGTAAAGCTTTGACAAATTTTACGGTACTCAATGGTTCATAAGTAGCAAAAAGACCTTGTGTTGCAAAGTTTTTTATAAGTGATCGATCCTTAGTTCTTGCAATATTTAAAATTGGAATATTTAACTCTTTTAATAACTCATAATCTTCATCATAGATCAAATCTTTTTGGATAATAATGAGATTGATATCTTTGAGTATAGTTGGATTATTAAGCTCATTAATTGTGGCAATTTTTGCAAAATTTGTAAGATATTTTACAATCTCTTCAAGATGTCTATAAAGTTTATCACTTTTTTTATCGTTTGTGATGATAAGTGGATGAAAGTGGTCAAACTTACTACTGTAGATATTTTTTAGTGCTCTCTCTTTTTTAAGCTCTAGTGTAAAGTAAAAATTGCTACCAACTCCTACTTTACTTTCAACTTTTAATTTACCATCCATAAGAGCGATGTAGTTGGATGAGATTGTAAGTCCTAAACCTGTTCCTCCAAATTTTCGTGTGATAGTAGAGTCAGCTTGTGAAAATGCATCAAAAATATCTTCCAAATCTCTAGCTTCTATTCCTATACCGGAATCGCTAACCTCAAAATATATTTTTTCTATATTTTGATTTGATGTAACTTGTTTTGTGATTACAACCGAAATTTGCCCATTTTCTGGCGTAAATTTCATTGCATTTGAGATAAGATTTAACAAAACTTCTTTGATCTTTGACAAATCCCCTAAAAGATAGTGATCAAAGTCAGGATCCATAAATAGCGAGAGGTTTATATTTTTACTCTCTGCTTTTGGCATATAAACATTGATTATATCCTCAAACTCTTCAACAGGTGAAAATAAGATTTCATCAATTTCAATCTTTTGGCTCTCAATTTTTGATAAATCAAGAATGTTGTTTATGATTTCAAGAAGATTATCTGTACTTTTTTGGATGATATCTACATACTCTTTCTCTTCATCATCTAGCTTACTGTTTTTTAAAAGATCTGTAAAACCGATGATTCCATTTATAGGTGTTCTAATCTCATGAGACATGTTTGCCAAAAAGATACTTTTTGCAGCATTTGCCCTTTCAGCTTTTTTCTTTTCAATTGCAATTTTATCTACACTATTTTCAATAATTGAGTAAGTTTTTTCAATTCCGCTTGTAGTTCCTAGATCTATTGTATCTTCAATAAGTCCATATTTGACAATTTTGTTTAGTAGCTTTTCAAGACCTGCTGTATCATAAAGATAGTTATAAAATTTTTTATAAAGATAGAGCATATAGAGTGATAGTGCCAATAAAAGAGCTAAAAGTATCATCTTGAATATAGAACTTTGTAAACTTTTTTCAAGCAAAATTTCAATCTCTTGATAAAGAGTGTTTGATATTTTATTGATAAAAATTAGCTTATCAGTCTCTTGTGAAAACCAATTAATCGGATCAATTGACTCTAGGTCTTGTGGAGAGTTTAATATCTCTCTTTTTATCTTATCGCTCTCTTTGATAGTTGTTAAAAAGATTGGATCTTCGAGTATAGGTTCAAGTTTTTCTCTCGTGTTTGGTGTTAATGTTTGAAATGTAGGTGTAACTGTATTATTTTTAAATATATCTAGTAAAAATAGTCTATTTACATCATCTTTTTTATTTAAGATATTTGTAACCATATCTCTCTCATTGGCGATAGATTTCATCAAAGACATAGAATTTACAAAGTTGCTTGAGAGATTATCTATTTGATAATTTATTGATCTAGATAATAGACTCTGAACTTTTTGTAAAATACTACTATTGATACCATCATAATAGGAGAAAAGGGAGTCAAAATTAATTGAATTATTGTCAATTTTATCTCTATATTTCTGTATTTTTTTAACACTCTCTATAATTTTATAACCATTTGTATCATCAATACTAGAGCTATTGAAATTTAGTACGTTATTTATTGCTGTATTTGTAGCAACTCTTTGATCTTTAAGTAGTTTTTTTATTTTTTCATCGTCAATTATCATATAAAGTGTACTCAAACCACGCTCTCTTGATATATTTATAGAGAGTATTTTGAGTGCTTTTGTGTTATAGATTTTACTTTTTAGACTTTTAGTATTTTGATACTTTATAAAAGCGTTAGACAAAAAGTAGCCAGAGACCAATGCCAATAGTACGATAGGTACTATTGTAATCAATTTCAAATTCCATTTAATTTTCATAATCCGTGTTCTCCAAAAAATTTATACAGCAGTCTCTTCTAAATGTTGTTCCAATAGCTTAATTTGTTTACTAAGCCTATCTTTATCGTTCTTCACTTCTGCAACATCTTTTGTAATACAGTGTTTTCTTATGCTGTTTGAAATATCAATTATAGCATCAAGGTTTAAAATTTCAGCAGAACTTTTTATTTTTACAAGCGAATAATTGATATTATCAAAATCTTTAGTTTCTATAAACTGTTCAATGGAGCTTACCCCCTCTTTTGTATCAGCTATAAAGTCGCAAACCAAATCAAACTCTTCATCAGCACTCAAACCCAAGGCACTTAGTGATGGGAATGTTATTTCTTGGGTATTTTGAGATGGTTTGGTTGGTATATCTATCATATCACTTTCCAAATCACCATTGTTATCTTGAGAGCTTTTTTTATTCTCTAAATCAAAATTTAAGACAAAATCAGATTCATTATCTTTACTCTCTGTAACGACTTCTTTTTCTATTTTCTCAATAGTGTGCTCAGTCGACACTTTTTCATCTTTTGTCTGTTGCTCAGTTGTGATGGATATTTCATCGTTATTGCTTTTTAGTTTAAACTCATAGGCTCCACTATCTAAATTAGATTCATTCGTATCAAGTGTTGGTGTTTTTTTATCAAAAAGATTTTTTAAAGTATTTGTAAATGAGTTCTTAGTACTAAGTTCCTTAGATTCTTGAATTTGAAAATTTGGTAACCCCTCATCGTAACTAACTTTTTCGTTTTCTATATCTTTTTTTACTTCAGGTGTTGGTTGTAAATTTAGTGGTTGTTCTACCTGTGGAGTATTTGGAATTTCAAGTTTGAGTAGCTCTTCTTTTGGCATGGTTTCTGGTGTGGCTTCTATATTAATGTCTAGTTTTTGATTAACACTATCAATCTCTTTGATATCATCTTTTATCTGTTGAATAATTTTTGATTTATTAACATCTACATCTGTTGTATTTATCTCTTCATTTTTATTTTTTTGACCAATATTTAAAAAATCTAACTTAAATTCATTTTTAGGGTTTTCTAAATTTTCTTTTTCACCCTCTTGCTCTTTTATCTCATTATCAGAAGATTCAATAGCAAGAAAGTCCAATTTTATTTCAGGCTTTTCCTCTGATTCTGGTTGTTTCTGTTCTTTAGCTGGCTTTATCTCATTTTTAGATATCTCTTGTGGAGGTTGATTTTCTGCTTTTAGAAAATCAAATAAAAATCCATCTTCTTTCTCTTTGATAGGAGCAGTTTTTGTCTCTTGGTATTGCTCTTTGGGTGTTGTATCTTCTTCATCTTTTAAGAGTGTAAAGCCCATTATCTGTTTTGTATGTTTTTTATCCTCTATTTTATCTTTTTTTAAGAAGTTTACATTTTGATCAACTTGTTTGTCAAGTTCATTTTGTTTGTCAAGTTCATTTTGTTTGTCAAGTTCATTTTGTTTGTCAAGTTTGTCGCTGTTTAATTCATCTAAAGTTGGATCTTGCTGACTTTGTTGTTCTTCAAATAGGTTAATTTTAAATTCATCTTTTTTTATTGGAGTAATCTCTTGTTCTATTTTTTGCTCTTGTTGTTTATCCTCTTGAAGTAGATTTTTAAATTCAACTTTTTTAGCCTCTATTTTATCTTTTTCATCTATCGAGGGTTCACTTTTTATGAGACCACCAAGACTAAATCCATTAGTTGTACTTTCGGTTTTAGTGATACCAGATATTTCTTGAAAGTTGTTACTTAAAAGTTTTATACTATAAAGTTTTTTTATGTCACCTATTGGGTGAGTTAAAAATACCTCTTTTATTGATATATCAACTTGGGTCTCTTGTCCATTTTTGAGTGTGATAATTGCACTTTTATTTGCAGAACCACTATAAAGAACAAAATCAATCCAAGCAAAGTTGTCAAATTTGTATATATATCCCTCTTTGTTTACAAATAAATTTGCAAAGTCATTGTTTAAGGAGAGAAATTCATTTATATCTTCATATCCCAAAAAGCCTAAAGTGTGTGAGCTCATGCCTAGAAAGTTGTGTTTATCATCATATAGTATCACGGTTTTTTCCTCTTAATATTAAATATTTTTAAAACTTTGAGCAATTTTTGTTCCAACTACTTTTTCTAACTCTTCAAAAGTTGCTTTCTCTATACTCTCAAATGTTCCAAAATATTGCAAAAGTTTTCTCACCGTAGCTTCTCCAACCCCTTTTTTGGCTAATAAAGAGATTTTTTTGTCAGCTTTTAGCTTCTGTTTTTTGAAAAAAGAGATAGCAAACCTGTGCGACTCATCTCTGATATTTTGTACAAACTGCAATCTTTTATCACTATGGCTTAGTTTAAACTCTCCATCTTTAGTGTAGATGGTATCGTTTGCTTTTCCTTTTGCACGCATTGCTTTGGCATCTCTTTTTTCTTTTGCAATTGCAATAACATCGACAAAAACCCCATTTTGTTTAACTATTTTAATTGCTAATTTTAAAAGTGTTGCACCTCCATCGATTACTAAAAGATCAGGTGGTGGATTTTTATCAAAACTCTCAACTCTTCTTTGTAAAAGTTCTCTCATCTGTGCATATTCATCTTTGGCTTTCAAGTTATAGTGTCTATACCCCTTTTTTATAAATTTTTCATTCCATTTGACTACCGCTCCAACAGTTGCTTGTCCCATCATGTGTGAGTTATCATAGCCCTCTATCTCAAATGGAGTTTTATTAAGAGAGAATAACTCTTTTAGTTCACTCAAAATCTCTGTACTATTTTTATTTGCCTCTAGGCGGAGAATTTCAAGAGTATTTTTATAACTAAGCTCTGTTAGTTTTCTTCTCTCTCCTATTTTTGGTACCAAAATATTGATTTTTCGTTCAAACTTTTTTTGTAGTATCTCTTCTATCAACGTTCTTGTCTCAAAATCTTCAAAAATTAAGATATTTTTGGGAGTATAAGGTAGAGTGTGTTGATAATACTCTAAAAGAAGTACTTTGTACAACTCATTTAAGTCAAAACCGTTATCTGACTTAAAGTGTGCGTAAGAGCTTGAGATGACTCTGCCTTTTCGTATAAATAGACGAACTCCAACGGCTCTTAAGCCTTGGGCTGCCACACTAAATATATCAAAATCTTCTAATTTTGCGAGGTCAACATGTGAGAGTGTATTTGCTTTTTCTATTTTTTTTATATTGTCACGAATTTTAACTGCTTCCTCAAAAAGAAGTTCTTGGCTATAAAACTCCATCTTCTGTTTTAATACCTTGATAAGTTTTTTTCGATCATTTATAGCTTCTATTGCCTCTATTACAATTTTCATATACTCCTCTTGGCTAATTCTATCTTCACATGGAGCCGGGCATTTTTTGATCTCATAAAACAGACAAGCTTTTTTACTCTTTAAACACCCTTTTTTTTGAACAAGGCAGAAGCTATCGTAAATGCTCTTTAGTATCTCATTTGCAGAGGTAGAAAAAGGACCAAAATATTTGATATTTTTGCCTTTTATTACGCGTCTTGTTATCTCAAATCTGGGAAATTTTTCATTTAAATCTATAAAGATATAGGGATAAGTTTTATCATCGCGAAGTAAAATATTGTATTTTGGTTTTAGCTGTTTGATCAGAGAATTTTCTAAGATAAGAGCGTCATGTTCACTCTCAACGATGATATACTCCATTGAAGTAATTTGGGCTACCATGTTAGCTATTCTAGCACCTAAATTTGCACTTTTTCTAAAATAGCTAGAGACTCTTTTTTTGAGATCTTTTGCTTTTCCTATGTATAAAAGTCGCTTTTGTTCATCAAAATATTGGTAGATTCCAGGTTTGTTTGGAAGGAGTGAAATTTTCTCTTTTAGTTTCATCGGTTTTTTTCAATTGTCTGTTTTATCTCCTGGAAAAGCTCTTTTAACTCTTTTTGGTTTGCTAAGTTGTTAAATTTTCCGGTTGATCGCTCTTTATATGTAAAAGGTATTTTTTTGGATTGTGGCGGGGTTATTTTATTGCTTACAAAAGATCTAATCTCATCTACTTCAATAATCTTACATTTTAAATCAATATCTTTAATTTTGTTTAATAAACTCTTTATTAAATTATGTTTATAATTAAACTCCATTTTAAGTCCAGGGTGATTTAAAACAAAAAAAAGGGTGCGATTTTTGATATATGTGAACATCACGGCATTTGATAGATGTGGTGGTAGTAAAGATATCAATTTGTCAATGCACCCTTTTTTAATGATTTGACTATTTTGAGGTTTGTTTATAAGATGAGAAATAATTTCTTTAGATGTTTTCATGTTGTTATTATAACATTTTTGGTTATGTTATTGATGGGATGTGGATATAAAAATGACCCTGTGTATGTTCCAAAAGAGGTAACAAACAGATGAAGTTGTACGATGTTATTATTATAGGTGCTGGAATTGCCGGATTAAATGCAGCGACAAGTTTTTCAAAAGAGAAAAAAGTGTTAGTCGTTTGCAAAGATAACTCTTGGGACTGTAATACTTTTTATGCACAAGGTGGAGTTGCTGTACCGTATGATGAAGATGATGTACAGTTGCATATAAAAGATACGATTGAAGCAGGAGCTGGGCTTTGTGATAAGAAGGCAGTTGAGATTTTATGTCGTGATGGAAGAGTTGCAATTGATGATTTGATAGAGCGAGGATTTGTGTTTGACAAAGATGAGTCTGGAAATCTTCACTATACAAAAGAGGCTGGACACTCAAGAGACCGCATTTTACACGCAGGTGGAGATGCTAGTGGTAGACATATGCACCATTTTTTGATGCAAGAAAATACCCACGCGCTTTTATATAACTCTACTGTAACTGACCTGTTGATAGAGGGAAATATCTGTCATGGTGTGCGAGTCTCTCATAAAGGTATTTTTAGAAATTACTATGCCAAAGCTACTATCATAGCAAGTGGGGGAGTTGGTTCTATCTACAAATATCATACAAACTCCAAAGCCATAAGTGGTGAGATGCAAGGTCTTGCTTTAGAGAAGGGTTGTAAACTCCGAGATATGGAGATGATGCAGTTTCATCCTACAGTCTTTATTTACAATAAAGGTGCTAGAAAACAACTTTTAACCGAAGCGTTAAGAGGTGAGGGTGCTTGGATTGTAGATGAAGATGGTAAACGGTTTTTGTTTGAGTATGATAAGAGAGGACCTTTGAGTCCTAGAAGTATTGTTAGCCGTTCTATCTTTGATTGGAAGAAAAAGACAGGCAAAAATGTTTATCTAAATTTTCATAATTTTGAAAAGGAGTTTTTTAAAAAACGTTTTCCTACTATCTATTTTAACATGAAAGATTTGGGTTTTAATCTTCCAGTTGATGAAGTACCGATATCACCAGCATTTCATTATGCTATGGGAGGAATTCAGAGTGATATAAATGGTAAAATTGATGATTTTGAAAATCTTTATGCCATTGGTGAAGTAGCTTCTACTAGAGTACATGGGGCTAATAGGTTGGCTTCTAATTCACTATTGGAGGGGTTAGTATTTTCTAAAAGAGCAGTTAATGATATTAAGCACAGAGACTTTAATTTTGAGCCAAAATGGTTTACGCAAGAAGAGGAAATACTTGTAAAAGAGGGTGATAAAGCTTTAAAAAACTCTCTTCGAATTCTCATGTGGGAAAATGCCAGTATTGTTCGTACTCACTCTAAGCTAGAGCAGACGCTAGAGGAGATTGAAAAGATGCTTAAAAATGATATTGGAAAACTTTTAAGACTTAGACTTAAAACATCAAGAGAGATTGTAAAAAGTGCATTAAATAGAAAACAGAGCCTTGGTGCTCATTATATCAAAAATTAAAGGGTTACAATGAAATTATTATTTGTGTTGATGTCTTTGGCATCTTTAGCGTTTGCCTCCGGAGGTGGCGAAGCTGTAGAGAAGGTTAGTTATGTTGGAACTTGGATAGGTGTTTTATCATTTATTGTGTTTGTAGTTGGTTACTATTTCATAGCAACTGAAGAGAGATATGAAATAAATAAGGCAAAACCAGCACTTTTTACCGGTACACTTATGTTTATGTTAATTGGTGTTTATTTTGCCGTCAATGGAATTGATGTTGTACCTCTTCAGCTTGAGATGAAACATCTTATTTTGGAGATTGCAGAGATATTTTTCTTCTTATTCGTTGCGATGACATTTATCGAAACTATGATAGAGAGAAATATTTTTGATGTATTAAAATACAAACTCGTTTCAAAAGGTTATACATATAGACAACTTTTTTGGATAACAGGTATTTTGGCATTTTTTATCTCGCCAGTTGCTGATAACTTAACAACGGCTCTAATCCTTTCAACAGTTATTCTTACAATTGATAAGACAAATAAAGCTTTTTTAGTCCCTGGAGCAATAAATATAGTAGTGGCAGCAAATGCAGGTGGTGCTTGGAGTCCATTTGGAGATATCACGACATTGATGGCATGGTCAGCTGGGAAGGGCGCTTTTATTGATTTCTTAGCACTTTTTCCTGCTTCTGTCATAGGATTTGCTGTTACTGCATTTCTTTTAGTTCGTGTTGTGCCTGAGGGAAAACCGCCGTTTTCAGCACAGACTGATAAAGTAGAGAGATTAAAACCAGGAGCAAAAGTAGTGATATTTTTAGGCGTTGCTACAATCGCAACAGCAGTTTTAGGGCACCAATTTTTTCACTTTCCTGCTATGTGGGGCATGATGTTTGGATTAGCGGTTTTAAAACTATACTCTTACAGACTCAAACATACTGAAAATGAATCTTTTGATGTATTTGTTAGTATGAAGCATATAGAAAATGATACACTTTTGTTCTTTTTTGGTATCTTAGCTGCCGTTGGGGCTCTTCATTTTTTAGGGTTTTTAGAGTATATTGTAAAACTTTATGATGTCATAGGTCCAACTGCTGGAAATATTGGTGTTGGTTTTATATCTGCTATCATAGATAATGTTCCTGTTATGAGTGCTATCTTGAAAGCAAACCCTGAGATGGGGCTTGATCAGTGGTTACTTGTGACTCTTGCTGCTGGAATTGGTGGTAGTATGATCAGTTTTGGTTCTGCTGCGGGGGTTGCTGTGATGGGTAAACTTAGAGGTATTTATACTTTTGGTTCTCACATGAAATATGCTTGGATGATTGCTATAGGTTATATAGTTTCAATGATTGTATGGTATATTCAGTTTGAAATTTTAGGATTATATTAAAAATTAAAGGTATTTAATGGATCAAGTTCCCATTATTGTTTTAGATTTTGGATCACAATATACACAGTTGATCGCAAGAAAGTTAAGAGAGAGCGGTATTTACTGCGAAATTGTGCCATACAATGAGAAGATAGAAGAGATAGAGGCAAAAAAACCACAAGGAATTATTCTAAGTGGTGGACCTGCCTCTGTGTATGAAAAAGATGCTTACCATCCTGATAGTAAGATTTTTGACTTAGAGATTCCAATTTTGGGTATCTGTTACGGTATGCAGCTTATTACTCAACATTTTGGTGGTGTTGTAGTACCTTCAGATCATCATGAGTATGGAAAATCAGAGTTAGAGTTTGTTGATGAGTGTGAGTGTGATATATTTGACTCAACGCCTAGTGGACAGGTTGTTTGGATGAGTCATGGTGATAGGGTAGATATGTTGCCTGAGGGTTTTGATAAGATTGCAAGAAGTGCAAACTCTCCATATGCAGCAATTGCAAATCTAGAGAAAAATATTTACGCTTTTCAATTTCATCCTGAAGTTCATCACACAGAGTTTGGTACACAACTTCTTTATAATTTTGCAAAGCTTATATCTAAAGCCCAAAATAGTTGGAATATGGGCTCATTTGCAAAGGAGCAAATTACCAATATAAAAGAGAGAGTTGGTGATAAAAAAGTCCTTTGTGGTGTGAGCGGTGGAGTTGATAGCTCTGTTGTTGCGACACTTTTATACGAAGCAATTGGGGATAAATTAGTACCAATTTTTGTAGATAATGGACTTTTAAGAGAAGGTGAGAGAGAACAGGTCGAGCATATGTTTAGCCGTTTGGAGATCAATCTCATAACTGTTGATGCATCACAAGAGTTTTTACAAAACTTAAAAGGTGTTGTAGATCCAGAAAAGAAGCGAAAGATAATCGGTGAAACATTTATAAAAGTTTTTGATCGTGAAGCTAAAAAATATGAAGGTATTGAGTTTTTAGCTCAAGGTACACTCTATACTGATGTTATAGAGTCAGTCTCTGTAAAAGGACCTTCAAAAACTATAAAATCACACCACAATGTGGGTGGACTTCCTGATTGGATGAGTTTTGAGCTTATTGAGCCTCTTCGTGAAATTTTTAAAGATGAGGTTAGAAAACTTGGACTTGAAGTTGGTCTTCCAAAAGATATGATAGCTCGTCATCCATTTCCAGGACCGGGACTTGCTATAAGAGTTATGGGAGAAGTTACAGCAAATGAGCTTAGACTTTTAAGAGAGTCTGATACCATCATGCAAGATGAGTTAAAAGCTAGTGGGTTTTATGACAAAGTCTGGCAAGCATTTACTGTTGTACTAAATGTAAAAAGCGTAGGAGTTATGGGTGATAACAGAACCTATGACAACACGGTATGTGTTAGAATGGTAGAGTCAGTTGATGGCATGACAGCCACATTTGCCCATATCCCACACAACCTTTTAGAACGAATAAGCACAAGAATTATAAATGAAGTAGATGGTATAAACCGTGTAGTTTATGATATCACCTCAAAACCTCCAGGAACCATTGAGTGGGAGTAGCGCCCATCTTCATACTCAGTGAAAAGGAGTATGAAGCTGCACAAAATCTACCTGTAATTGTTATAAAGTATCTTACTAAAGAGATTGATTTATCATCTTACGATGGATTGGTATTTAGTTCAAAAAATGGTGTTATCGGTATTGATATGCTAAATGACCAATGGAAAAAAATCCCTTCATACTCTATTGGATCAGGTACATCAGATGAGATAAAAAAAAGAGGTGGAATTGTTGCTTATGAAGCTAAAAGCTCTTATGGAGATAATTTTGCAAAAGAGATAAAAAAGTATTTATGTGGTAAAAAAGTTCTCTTTTTAAGAGCTAAGGTTGTTACTTCCAAATTAAACTCTATTTTAAAAGAGAGTGGAGTATTTTTAGATGAAGTAGTTGTTTATGAGACAATCTGCGGAGATTGTAATAAGCTTGAAACTCCACCAAAGGGTTCTTTCATCATATTTTCTTCTCCCTCGACAATAGAGTGTTTTTTTCGTTGTTTTTCTTGGCATGACAGCTATAAAGCCATAGTTATAGGTAAAAAAACAGCTTCCTTCATGCCTGATATTTACTTTGAAACTGCTTCTAAACAGACTATTTCTTCATGTATAAAACTTGCTAAAGATTTAAGATAAAATATAATATAATTAACCTAAGCCTGAGTGGTTTGAGAACCATAACATGAGAGTCCGACACAGTATTTTAGATGGAGTTTGTATACTTTTGGTGTGTGGCGATTTTTGTCGCCCCTAAAGGGAGTTTCGCTCCTAATTTGTTAGCTTTTTAGGGCTACATCTATTGATGGGACGGCCGCTCGGGTTTATTATAACTTATCCAAATAGACGAATAAAAACTAGGTAATTTAATGAATGTATTGATTATAGGTAGTGGTGGTAGAGAGTACTCTATCGGCTTAGCCCTAAAAGATGATGAAAAGGTCTCTAAAATTTACTTTGCTCCTGGAAATGGAGCGACTGATAAACTTGGTGAAAATATAGATATAAGTGATTTTAATAAGCTTGCAGATTTTGCAAAACAAAGCTCAATTGACTTGACAATTGTAGGACCTGAAGCTCCTTTGGTGGGTGGAATTGTTGATATTTTTAAAGCAGATAATTTAACAATTTTTGGTTCCTCAAAACTTGCTAGTCAGTTAGAGGGTTCTAAAATCTTTATGAAAAACTTCTTGAAAAAAAATAACATCCCAACAGCAAAATTCGTAGAGACGGATAACTTAGAAGTAGCAAATAACTTTATAGACAGATTAAATATACCAATTGTTGTAAAAGCAGATGGTCTTTGCGGTGGTAAAGGTGTAATTATCGCTTCAACGCATCAAGAAGCTAAAGATGCAGCAAGAGATATGTTAAGTGGAGAGAGTTTTGGCGATGCTGGGCGTAGTATAATTGTTGAAGAGTTTTTAGATGGTTATGAGCTTTCAGTTTTTGCTATATGTGATGGAGAAAATTACAAACTACTTCCAGCGGCGCAAGATCATAAAAGACTTTTAAATGGTGATAAAGGACCAAATACAGGTGGCATGGGAGCGTATGCTCCAACACCTCTTATAGATGATAAGCTATATAAAGAGATTGAAGAGTTGGTTGTTAAACCGACTCTAAAGGGTATGAGTGATGATGGTATGCCTTATGAGGGTGTGCTTTTTATGGGGCTTATGATTGTTGATGGCAAAGTAAAAGTGCTAGAATACAATGTTCGATTTGGTGATCCTGAATGTGAAGTTTTGATGCCTCTTATAAAAAGTTCTGTATTTGATCTTTTTTATAAAGCAGCTACTGGTGATCTTGAAAGTTTAGAGATAGAGATAAGTGATGAGTATGCTGTGGCAGTCGTCATATCAAGTAAAGATTATCCATATAAGAGTTCAGTTGCATGTGAGATAATTATAGATGAAATTGTGCTTGATGAGTTAAAACAAAATGCTCATATATCTTATGCAGGTGTAAGCTTAGAAGATGGAAAACTTTATGCAACGGGAGGAAGAGTTCTTCTTTGTGTTGGAATTGCAGAGAGTATAAAAGAGGCTAGAGATAAGGCTTATCTTTTGACAGGTCAAGTACATTTTGCCGGGAAACATTGTAGAACAGATATAGCTTATCAGGCATTAAAATGAATCCACAAGAGATACAAGAAAAACTACATCGAGAAAATATAAATATAGCTTCGATTAATAAAAGAGCTTTAGCTTTTATGATTGATGAAATTATTATAACACTTCTTTTTGCCATAATTGTATGGGATAAAATCTCTTCGATTTCATCACAACAAGATATGATGGCGTATGTGAGTTCACTTGCTATATATATCATATGCGTTAAAATGATCTATCAAGCGTTTTTTGTATATATGTATGGTGCAACTATAGGAAAGATGATACTTAAAATTAGAGTTATTGAGAGTGAATACTTAGGACTTCCTACACTACTTCAGTCAATTTTAAGATCTGTTATGAGATCCATTAGTGAGATGCTTTTTTATATGGGTTTTATCGTTGCGTATTTTACTCCTATTCGCCTGACTTGGCATGATAGAGTTGCTACAACTCTGGTTGTAGATGTTTAAACACCTTACTCTTTTTTTTGTACTTTTCACTTACTCTTTTGCAAATTCACTTGCTGGAACATATGAACTTTATGCTCCAAAAGTTTATACAGATGGTGACAATGTTATCGCAGAGGGTGGCGTTGTTATCTATAACAAAGAGTCTTCATTTAGTGCACAAAAAATCATCTACAATCAAAAAAGTGCTGTTTTAGAGCTAATTGGAGATGTATATGTAAATCATCAAGGTAGGTTGCAGACAAAAAACGATTATCTAAAAATAAAACTCAAAGAGGACTCATTTTGTGCAGACAAACTTTTTTTATACGATAATGTATCAGATCTTTGGATAAGAAGTAGTTATACCACATCCAATGAGAAAAAATATAAATTAAAAAACGCTTCAATCTCTAGCTGTGATGTTAAAAATCCAGATTGGCAATTTAGGTTTAAAAGTGGTTTGTATAATAGTCAAAAAGATTATGTAGTGCTTCATCACGCAAAGTTTTATCTTAAAAGTGTACCGGTTTTTTATCTACCATGGCTTGCCTTTCCTACAAATACCACAAGAGTGTCTGGACTTTTAAGACCATATTTTGGTTTTGAAAATAGTGAAAATTTACTTTTTGTACAACCTATTTTTATTGCTCCATATAAAAATTGGGATATCCAACTAAATCCACAAATAAGGCTTGATCGAGGTATGGGTATATATTCAACGCTAAGATTTGTTGATTCTTATCATTCTAAAGGCTCGGTGACATATGGTTTTTTTAGAGAAAAAGATGATTATGCTAAAAAATATAATCTTAAAAATAGCGTTCATCAAGGAGTTGAAATCAAATACCAAAATAGTGCACTTTTAAGTAGTTTTTTAAAAAAAGACAGGTACAAAGATGCTCTTTTGATAGATTATAAAAATCTAAATGATATAGATTTTATCAATTTAAAACATGATTCAGATCTTGCTGTAAATAAGCTTGTTACTTCAAAGCTTAACTACTACATAACAGATGAAGATCACTATGTTGGTATTTATGCAAAATACTTTATTGATACTGAAAAATTAAACAATGATGATACTCTTCAAACTCTTCCCTCAATTCAGTATCATAAATTTACTCAAAATTTACAATTTGAAAATTTTCTCTATTCATTTGATTATAAATTTAAAAACAATTATAGGAAGAGTGGATTAAGAGCCAAACAACACGAAATATCACTTCCTATCACTTTTAATAAGACATTTTTTGATGGATTTATGAACTTTTCAATTTCTGAAAATATCTATTACTCTTTAATTAATTATTCCCAAACAAACTATGTAGCAAAAAATGCAGACTATTTTAGTAATTACCATAATATTTCAGTTAATTCAGATTTATCAAAAAAATATGAAAATTATATTCATAATATGCAGATTGGTTTGAGCTATATTTTACCATCATTTGATAGAAAAAATGGATATTTTGCCGATTTTATCCCATTTAATCTTGAACAAAAAAGTGTTCGCCTAAAATTTAATGAATATTTTTATGATCTAGATGGTTTTAATTTTTTAACACACAGAGTAGAGCAGAAAATTTATATGGAAAATGAGTCTAATACTTTTGATGATCTTGAAAATGAGCTTATATACAAATTCTCAAAAGATTTTTATATGAGAAATACATTAATCTATTCTCATGAACATAACAAGTTAAAAAAGATACAATCAGGACTATACTATAATGATCTGTATAGTAATATAAGAGTTGATTATACATTTGTTGAAGCGCCACAGCTTGATAAGATAAACTTTTTAACGGCTGAAGTTTCTCGAAAAATTGATAGGCGTTATAGTTTGTTTGCGGGTATTGATTATGATTTTGAAGATGATTTTACAAAAGAGTGGCGTTTAGGTTGGAGTATGAGAAAAAATTGTTGGGATTATCAAATTAGATATAAAGAGAGTGTTACACCTAGTCTTACAAGTGGCGGGACAAAGTCGATCACAAGACGAGGTATCTATCTCTATGTAAGACTTGCAAATATTGGTGGCGTTGAGCTTAAAAGTGAAAAAGACTTTGCATTGGAGGAGTAGATGAGTAGTGAATCAAAAGTAGGAATTTTTGTCTTTTTAGGGATGGTTTTACTCTTTTTGCTGGCGACACAAGTTGGAAGTTTTAAAAATATCTCAAAAGAGGGATATAAAGTTTATTCAGACATTGATAATGTTGCCGGTCTTGATATAAATTCCAAGGTAAAAGCAAATGGTATCGATGTGGGGTATATAGAAGATTTAAAAATCCAAGGTAGTAAAGTGCGTGTTAGCATGTTCATCTATGAGAACATGAAAGTGCCTGAAAATTCAACAATTAGACCACTTCAAGAGTCAATGTTAGGTGGAAAATATGTTGCATTGACACTTGGAGATTCTAAAGAGCTTTTAAAAGATGGTGATTTGGTAAAAAGCGGTCCAGCAATGGCTGATTTTAATGATGCAAGTAACGCTATAACGCAAACTGCGGTAGAGTTTAAAGCCCTAACGCATGAAATTAGAGAGTTATTGAGTGGTGAAGCAAGAGAGAGCCTTCGTATGACATTTTCAAACTTAGAAGGGATAACTTCTGAACTTAAAAGTTTTACACAATTTGATAGGCTTAGTAATATAACCGAAAATTTTAACCAAATGGCTGTAAAGCTTTCACAAACAGGAGAGGGATTTCAAAAAGTTGCAGATAATATTAATGATAAATTACCACAGATTTTGAAAAATTTAGACTCTCTTGTCAAAGATATGAAAATTGCAACTACTGAACTTAGAGTAAAAGTTCCAGCTTTGACAGAAAAATTTGCTAAAATCGAAGATGAATTACAACTGTTAATCGATAAAAATAAAAAACCTATAAACAGTGCAATCAACTCAGCAGACTCATTTTTCTCTTCTGGTACTGAAACTTTTGATAAGGTTGATGATCTTTTAAATACTATAAATAAAGTTCAATTGGAAGTGGCTATGAGAAATGAGTATCAACTTATGGATAAAAGTAACAAAGGGTATCTTTCTCTAAATTACATACCAAGTGACACTAAAAGATTTCAATTTGAAGTTGCTAGTATGGCTGATTATACAAGAGTGGATGCTAACAATAATTTAATCAAACCAAAACTGCATGAAAAAGGGGAGACACTACTCTCAGCTCAAATAGCAAAGAGATATGATGATATTGTACTTCGTGCTGGTCTTATAGAAAACACGGCAGGTGCTGGCATGGATTATTATATGTATAATGACAAATTTAAAACAAGTGCTCAAATTTATGATTTTGGTGCGGTGAGTGATATAAGAGGAAAAAATCCTCATGCCAAAGTAACTGCTAGATATACCTTTTTAAAACATTTAGATTTTTATGGTGGTTATGATAACTTTTTAAATGAAAAAGCGGATAATGCATATATAGGTTTAGGGGTTCGTTTCTTTGATGACGATCTTAAAACTCTGATTATGAGCCAGAGTTTAGGAAGTATGGCACGATGAAAGATGATATGACAGAGGTTATAAACTGTGCGCTAAAGACACTGAATCTACCTCCTTTAGTATCATATGAGGATATTAAAAAAAGTTATTATAAACTCTCAAAACAGTACCATCCTGATCTTAATCAAGAAGATTGTAATATGCGAAGTATCAATGATGCTTATGCTATTTTAAAACAGTATGTTTTTAATTATAGATTTAGTTTTAGTGATGAAGAGATTAACAGACAGTTTCCAGAAGCAAGTCATGCAAGAAAATTTAAGTTCTAACTCTTATCTATTTAGAGATAGAGAGGATGCTGCTGAGCAGCTTTTTGATATATTGCCAAAAGATATGATGCAAAAAGAGAATTGGCTTTTGTTGTGTTTATCTTTGGGTGCAGTTGTTTTGGCAGAGTTGATTTCCAAAAAGCTTAATATTGATTATGATTTTATCTTTATCGAGCCAATAGATGCGCCAAACAACGATGAGTGCCAAATTGCAATGGTTAGTGAAACACAAGAGATTGTTATGCATCAAAATCTTGTGGATAGTTTTGGTATAACGCTAGATTATATCTATGGTGAAGCTAAAAGAAAGTATCAAAATGATCTTATTGATTATCAATATATGTACAGAAAATCTCTTCCTTTATCAGAGATAAAAGGTAGAAATATTCTTTTGATTGATGAGGGTTGTGAGACTGGTTTTAGCACAATGTGTGCACTTAAGTCAGCAATTAAGTTAGGTGTTAAAAAAATCTCTTTGGCTACTCCTGTTATTGCTGATGAATTGTGTCAACATATGGAGTTGAAGGTAGATAAAGTTTATGCAAATTACAAAATTAAGGATTTTATAGAGGTTTATTATTATTATGAGTCATTGGATGAGCTAAAAAGAAAAAAAATAAAGAAGATTTTAGAAGAGAGTTCAAGATATTTACCATTTAAAGGAGAAAAATAGATGGGTTGTGAAGTTAAGATAAGTATTAACAATAGAGATGAAATTTATGAGATAGATAAAGTTGCTAGACAAGCTAGTGGCGCTGTACTTTTAAGAGAGAAGGATGCGGTTATATTAGCCACAGTTGCTAGAGATGATAAACAGGTAGATGAGGATTTTTTACCTCTTACTGTAAATTATATCGAAAAAAGTTATGCAGCAGCTAAAATTCCCGGAGGATATATCAAAAGGGAGACAAAGCCAGGGGATTTTGAGACATTAACTTCAAGAATTATAGATAGGAGTTTAAGACCACTTTTTCCAAAAGGGTACGCTTATCCTACTCAAATTGTACTTTTTGTATTGAGTGCTGATAGTGAAGTTGATTTGCAAACTATGGCTTTAAATGCGGCTTCAGCAGCTCTGTATCTTTCAGATATTCCTATTGATAAAAATGTGGCAGCTGTTCGTATAGCAAGAGTTGAAGGAGACTTTATAATCAATCCGACTACTTCAAAACTAAGCGAAAGTTCACTTGATCTTTTTGTTTCAGGTACAAAAGATGATCTTTTGATGATTGAAATGCGAGCAATTGCGACAACTCATAGTGAGATGATACTAGAACCTATGATGGGAGAGAGTAGTGCTCAATCAGTCATGACAACAAGAGAGATGAATGAGCTAAGTGACCAAGAGATGATAGAAGCTTTATCTTTAGCTCAAGATGCAATCTCAGATGCAGCAAAAGTATATGAAGATAGTTTTTGTGAACTTAAAAAGCCAATTGCCAAACTTGAATATAAAAGTGAATTAACTCATGACTCAATTATGGATTATATCGATGAGTTTTACAAAGATGAGATAAACACAGCAGTTAATGAGATGGCAAAGAGTGAGAGAGCTTCGGGTCTAAATAAAATTGCTAAAACAATTCTTTGTGATCAAACAGCTATAAAAGAGGGCTGGAATAGTGAGCTTATCTCTAATATGGTAGATAAGTATAAGAAAAAAGTTGTTAGATCAATGATACTTGATAAGAGTGTTAGAGCAGATGGAAGAGGGCTTAAAGATGTGCGTGATATCTCTATTGAGACAAATATTTTGCCTTCAGTTCATAGCTCTTGTCTCTTTACTAGAGGGCAAACGCAAGCTTTGGTAACTCTAACTTTAGGAGATGGAAAAGCTGCACAGATGTATGATCTTTTAAGTGACAAAGATCCTCGTTATGAAAACTTTATGGTTCATTACAATTTTCCTGGATTTTCAGTTGGAGAAGCATCACCTCTTAGACCACCGGGAAGAAGAGAATTAGGTCATGGAAATTTGGCAAAAAGAGCGTTAGAATCCTCTATAGATTTGCCAAAATCAGAGACTATTAGGCTTGTCTCAGAGATATTAGAGTCAAACGGTTCATCTTCTATGGCTACAGTTTGTGGAGGTTCATTGGCTTTACGAGCTGCTGGAATTGAGAGTGAAAAACTGGTAACTGGAGTCGCTATGGGGCTTGTAGTAGAAGATGCGAGATATGCAATACTTACAGATATAATGG
>CAYUSV010000015.1:0-5285 GCA_964447385.1 uncultured Campylobacterales bacterium
ACACCCTCTTAAAGTCATCCTCAATCCTCACAATATCATCTTCACCAGTATACTCTCCAACTTGAGCTTCGATGAGAACTACAGGAATTTTACCTTGATTTTCAAGTCTGTGAATTTCACCCATTTTTATATATGTTGACTCATTTGGTCGGATAAGTTTGACCTCTTCGCCTACTGTTACAGTCGCTGTACCACTCACTACTATCCAGTGCTCATTTCTATGGAAATGTTTTTGTAGACTCAACCTCTTACCTGGTTTTACAATAATTCTTTTTATCTTATAATTATCATGGTCTAAAAGCACTTCATAAGTTCCCCATGGACGATGAGCTAATGTATGAATATTTGTTAATTCACTTTTTTTCTCTTTTAGTTTTGATACTACCTCTTTTACCTTTTGTGAAGAGCCTTTTTTACTGACTAAAAGTGCGTCTGGTGTATCTATGATGATGAGATCTTCTATATCTATTGTTGCTATCTGTTTATCATGTGTGACTATAAGATTATTTTTTGAGTCGATACTGATATGTTTGTCATTTGTTGTATTACCATTTTCATCTTTTGGTAGTTCGTCATAAAGTGCATCAAAACTTCCAAGATCACTCCAATTTATATCACTTGGGACAACTTTAACCCTATCACTCTTCTCCATTACAGCATAATCAATACTATCAGATGGTATGGCACTCATAAGCTCATGCGTAACTCTTAGCTGATTTTTTGCAATTTGCTGAGTATCTTTATATGCTATATGTGAACTCTCAAAAATCTCTGGTGAATATTTTTTAAGTTCCTCTAAAAATACCCCTGCTCTAAAACAGAACATTCCACTATTCCAATAATAGTTACCTTTTTTTACATACTCTTTTGCAGTATCAAGATCTGGTTTCTCTTTAAAACTTTTAACATTCTCTCCATCTGCTTCGATATAACCAAAACCAACTTCTGCATAACTAGGCTTTATACCAAATGTAACAAGATTATCACCCTCTGCCAATCTTCTTGCATCTTTTGCAGCCTTCTCATAAGCCTTTTCATCTTTGATAAGATGATCAGATGGTGTGACTAGTACTATCTCACTAGGGTCTAAATCCATACAAGCTAGGGCAATTGCAGGTGCGGTGTTTCGCCCGACCGGCTCTAAAAGAAATGTTGATGAGTCATCTTCTATCTGATCGATTGCCAAAAAGTACTGTTGTGTGTTTGAGACTATATAAAGTTTTTCGCATATTTTACTATTTCTCTTGGCTGTGAGTTGAAAAAGCGATTGGTTATCAAAAAGTTTTACAAACTGTTTTGGCATGAGTGTTCGAGAAATTGGCCAAAGTCTTGTACCACTACCGCCACAAAGAATAATATTTGTCATTTTATACCTTAGTTTATTTTTAAAAATACATATTACCCAAATAATATTTAAAAAAATTAAATATTTAATGACAAAATAGTTTCACTTTATATTTTGGATTTACAAAATGCGGAGGAAAAGGCATACTAATGGAGAAATTTTTAGATTTTTTAGGCTCTAAGTCACTAACCGTCAAAAAATCCTCTGTTATGATGTTACTTTTAACATCTTTTGACCCAAATATATCACCAAAAGATTGACTAGGTGTAAAATAAGATGTTCTTTTACCACCCATACCCGTCATATTATTTGAGATGCGTACTTCTACTTTACAATAACCGATTTTAATTTTGCCTACATTTTTGATTTTACCACTTATCTTTACTATCTCTTTTCGATAATCTCTTATCTGTTTTGAATAGAGAAGTTTTCCCTTTTTAGTGTATTTATCCAAAGTAAAAAGAGAAAACACAATCCCCATAACCACCAAAAGAAACGAGGAAAAAACCATAGAAAAAAATGTTTTTCTATTTTTTTCTTTATAAGATAGTATAACCAATATCAAAAACAAAAGTACAAAAATCGCCACAACAGCCCAATGCAAAAAACTCATATAAATCATCAATAACACTCCGCCACTATAGTTATATTATACTCTTTTGAGTATCTAAATCTTTCAAAAACTATCTTAAACTCTTTTGATTCACCATAAGCTATATTTTTCTCTACTATTATACTCTTTTTTCGTATTGGTTTTAAATTGTTCAATATATTCACATATCTGTTTTTGGATAATTTTACTACTTTCGCATCTATATAACACTTATGAAATTCCACCTTCCCTAAGTTTTGAACTACCCCTGTAACAATTAAAGATTTTGAAAAATTAAGCTCTGTATGATTTTGATCTAAGACTACTACTTTTCGAACAGTTTTATCTAAAAACAGCTTGATTGCAATAGGTGCAGTAAAAATCAAAATAAGTGTCAAAAGGATTAAAATAACAGCACATCTTGGTCTTTTTTTAGAAAGTGTGATAGATAACGCAAGAAGTGCAAATAGTAAAAAAAGAAGCCAGCCAAAGGCTACATAGTCATAAATAGTTAATGAACTGCTATAGTCAATCAGACTCTGTTTTAACTGTTTTAACATCTGCTTGCTTTCTGGAGTTTTTCTCGTCGATACCACTCATACCAAATCTCCTGCTAAGCTCTTGCTTAATTCTATCTGGATTGATACCCTTATCTCCTAATGCTACAAGCACATGAAATGCCAAGTCTGCCGCTTCGTATACAATCTCACTCTCATCTGCATCTTTTACAGCAAAACAAAACTCTCCTGCCTCTTCAATAACTTTTTTTAAAATCGCATTATCACCTTTTTGAAGAAGTGACGCAACATATGATGATGAAGAATCCAAAGAGAGTTTTCTATTTTGTATCGTATGATACAACTTATCGCTAATTGAATAATTTGCTGTTGCTTTTAGGTTTATATCTTCATCTTTTTCATTTGTAAGGATATTTGTAAAAAAGCAAGATTTACGACCTGTATGACACGCCGCTCCTCCAACTTGTTCAATTTTTAATAGTAAAGTATCGTTATCACAATCAATAAACATATCTTTAACTATCTGAAAATTTCCGCTACTCTCACCTTTTTGCCAAATTCTTTGCTTGCTTCTTGAAAAATAGTGTGCTGTTTTTTTCTCTATGGTAAGCTCCATCGCCTCTTTATTCATATAAGCCAACATCAACACTTCACCACTTTGATAATCCTGCGCTATAACTGGAACAAGCTCGCACTTCTTCCAGTCAACACGATCTACAATTTTATTCATTACTGTCCAGCTGATATCTTTTTTTGTCTACTTTTAGAATCAACCCAGATATTTGGTGTAGATCCACCAGGTGTTAAGAAAATTTGAGCATTTGTGTTTGTCTTTAGTGCGTCATTAAATTTACCCTGTACTTCGATCTCTTTAAGTCTTAGCATTTCACCAGTGAGAGATTTTCCAATCTTGGTATTTTCATATGCCTTTGCATCTGCTTCGATTTTGATAGCATCTGCTTGACCTCTTGCTTGAATAATTCTAGCATCTGCTTGACCTTTTGCTAAAGCTGCAACTTTTTCTGCCTCTTGTACTGCTCTTATAACCTCTAGCTGTACTCTATCACCCTCTTGTTTGGCAATTTGAACTCTCTCAATCTGCTCAACAATCTTTGGAGGAAGAATAATCTCTCGAAGATTAACAGTAGTAAGAGCCACAGGACTACCTGTTTTTGCATCAATTTGACTCTCTATACCTGCTCGAATTTGAGTTGCGATTTCATTTCTCTTAACCGGAAGCTCTTCTGCCTTATATGAACCAACAACTGCTCGAACTACATCTCTAACGATTGGATTGACTATCTTCTCTTCCCATGCATATCCATAGGTAGCTATAGTTTGTGGTGCACTCTCTGGCTTAAGTCTATATTGAACTGTAATGTCAATAGAGATCAAAAGACCCCTTTTATCAAGCGCTGTAATTGTAGAGGCATTCATAACACCACTCTCTCTTATATTTGCCATATTATGTTGAGCATTTGATGTATAGTTAATACTTCTTACTTTAGTATCAACTATTCTTACTTGTTGTAAAAATGGAATAAATATATGAAAACCTGGTGTCAATGGGTCAGTCTCAAACTTACCTGCAGTTGATTTTATACCAACTTCGCCAGAATTTATCACAACAAACGGTTTAGCAATCACAAAAAGTGCAATTAACGCTATAAGTACATACAAAAATCCCGTCTTCTTACCAAAATCTTTTATAAACTCCGGTGTTTTAGGTGGTTTTCTGCCCCCTCCTCCTGTGTTATTTCCTCCGCCACTTGGTGGTTTTTTGCTTCCTCCACCTCTATTTTTAAAATAGTCATTTAAATCTGCTGGCATACTGCTCCCTTTTTTATTTTATTAGATATATGTTAAATAGTGTTTATATTTTTCATTTCGTCCATATACGACATCAAAATAAGCACTTTGTAGCTTTTTTGTCATATCGCCCCTCTTTCCTTCGCCAATAACTCTATGATCAAGTGAATTTATCGGAGTCACTTCAGCAGCAGTTCCTGTAAAAAATGCTTCATCACAGATGTATATCTCATCTCTAGTTATATTTCGTCTTTGTATCTCTATACCCATATCTTTTGCCAATTCCAAAACCATACCTTGCGTGATAGATTCTAATGAATTGTCATTTGGCGGAGATATAAGAACTCCATCTCTTATGATAAAAAGACACTCGCCAGTACCTTCAGCTGCAAAACCACTCTCATCAAGCATCAATGCCTCTTCAAAACCACTCTCTATCGCCTCATATTTTGCCATTTGCGAGTTTAGATAATTTGCAACTGCTTTAGCTTTTCCAAAAGTTGATTTTACAGGATTTCGCATAATAGATGAAGTCATAACTTTTATACCATTTTCAAGTCCATCTTCTCCTAAATACGCTCCCCACTCCCAAGCAGCAATCATAGTATGCACAGGTGCTTTTACATGATGAACTCCCATCTGTCCATAGCCTAAATATATTAATGGTCTAAGATAGACATTACCATCAAACTCATTTGCTTTTAAAAGTTCAACATGAGCTTTTTCTAAAGTTTCTAAATCAATATTTGGCTTAATAGCTGTAATCTTTGCTGAATTATAAAGCCTTTTAGTGTGCTCAAAAAGCTTAAATATCGCCAAACCATCAGCCGTCTGATAAGCGCGAGTTCCCTCAAAAACTCCATTTCCATAATGCAATGTATGTGTTAGTACATGAACCTTCGCATCGTCCCAATTGACAAGCTCACCGTCCATCCAAATATACTTTGCTTTTTCCATATATAGTCCTAAATTAAATTTGGGTTTGATTATAGCAAAGTATAGTTAATTATTTATACTTATA
>CAYUSV010000015.1:5385-25538 GCA_964447385.1 uncultured Campylobacterales bacterium
AATTTATAACGGTAAATTTTACTCATCTAAGAGTTCCAAACTCTGTGCACAAAGCCTCTGCCATGAGCTATCTTCAATTATCTCACCACATTTTGTGAAAAACTCTTTTGCTTCTTTTGTCTTATCTGTTTTAAGACTCAACTCTCCGGCTATATATAAAACATTTGCTTTTTGCAAATCTGTTAGTTTTACAAAAAGAAGTTTTAAATCCTCTTTGAGTGCTTTATCGTACTGTTTGAGCCGTTTTAATGCATTGATATAATCTAACTCAATATTTGGTGAATAATTATCTATCTTATACCTCTTTTGAAGTTCTATAATTTTTTGTGCATAATCTACGATTAACAGATCAATTTTTCTCTTTTTCGCATATCTGACTACTTTCATAAAAAGATCAATATTTCTGATATCATATGGAAAAAGCTTCTGAGCTTGGTTTACCTCTTTTAACATCATCTCATCATACTCTTGTAAATTATAATAAGCCTCGGCTTTTAAATAGACAATATCATCATACTGTTTTATTTTAATTATTTTAGATAATTTCTCTATATCTTCACCTAACATAATGACTTTTTTATTATGATCCAATTTACTGTGTACTTTTGCGCTTTGGTACATCCAATCAAGCTTTATTTTTAAATCTTTTTCATTTTGATATCTTTGTACTAAATTTAAAGCTTCACTGTATTTAGTAAGACGCATCAAACATTCAAATAGTTTTATTTCAAGTTTTTTAGGAATCGTTGCGCTATACTCTTGTCTAAGATATATAGCATCTTTACAATTGTCACTATTTAAATCCTGTACAATTTTTTTATCTGCACCATATTGCAAATATTTCTGTGCGTCACTCTTTTTTAATTCACTCTCTATTGCAAATAATTGATCATACTTTTCCTCTTTGATTAACATTTTTGCTTTTTCTATCAACGCTTTTTTATATATTGGTTCATTTGGATACTTTGTCAAAATATTATTGATATTTTCCATCTTTTTACTACTATTTTGCTCATCTATATCTAACAATATCTTATCAATCCTGTTGTTAACAAACTCAACATATTTACCATTTTTATAATTATCAAGATACTCTCTATAAAGCCAGTAAGATGCCTCTTTATCACCCCGAAGCTCATACCAATATGCCAAATTTTTTTGCATCTCATCAGTTTGAAAATTCTCATCTTTATCACTTAAAAGGATTGCGATAACCCTGATAGCTAAATCAAGCTTTCCCTCTTTAGCAAACCGTTTTGCAAACTCATATGATTGAACTCTATTTTCAAGTAGATACTTCTCGTTTGCATCAACTACTTTTTTATAAAACTTATATGCTAAATCAACTTTATTTGCATCAAGATATTTTTCACTAACTTTTGAAGCTGCCGTTGATGCAATCATAATATCTTTAGTATTGTAAAGTACATCCTTATAAATATTTATGGCTTCAACTCTTCTTTTTCTATTTTTATAAATTCTATCTGCTTTATGAAGTTGGGCAAGTTTAGTATACCTACTATCGTAAAACTCCTCTTTTAATATATTTGAATATTCATCTGCTTTATTAACATGTCCTAACTTATAATATGTCTTACTGATATACATTAACACTTCGCTCAGATGAGTACTTGAAGGGTTCTCACTGATCCAAGATGTAGCAACATCCAACAACTCATCAGTATCAACATCACCTTGCTCACTCCCCTCCCAAGCCAATGCATCCAATGCTCGCAATTTATATAGTTTTGCCTCTTTGGAAAATGTACTTTTCCTATCTTCTAAAATATCATCTGTTAATTTTAAAACTCTACTGTATTTTTTCTCTTCATACGCTTTTCTAACGCGACTCATACTCACAGCATCATTTTTTTGTGTAACTGGTTGTGCATCTAAATCTAGAGAACCAACATGAGGTAACTCTTTATTTTGAAAAACAATATCAAAATTTATACCATTTTCATCACTTGTTTTAAAAAGTTTCATCTCATCTTTGTATCCCACTACAATCCAATGTTTATGCATACTCTTTACGTCAGATTTGATAATATTTGTCAAAATAAAATCATCTTGCAGTGATTGCAACATCATTTTATTGGTTGGAACAATGTTTAATCTGTTTTCATTTGAATCAATTTTAAAATCTCTATCTGATCTTGATATAGAAGGCTTTATATCTTGCATAAATGTACAGACAACTATATCTTTAAAATCTTCTCTCATTTTTATTTTACATAAAAACTCTTTGTTATCTTTTATATGAAGGATTGAAAAATCTATATTATCATCTTTTGCAATACTTAGTGTTAATGAAGCAGAGTGACAATTTATAATAAATAATATTAAATATATTAAACTTCTCATAAGAGAGATTATATCATAAGGAGATAAAGAGCAAAACTATCTGCTCTTTATCTTATAAAAATTTTAAAAACCACTCGCTTTTACATATGCTGTGATAACTTCAAGTAGTGGTCCTACAAAAAGTGTTGCTGAAAGCGTCATAAAAGCAGCAAAACCTATAATAGCTTTTAGCGGAGTTGATGCATTTCTCATGTATATTGTTCCATCTGAGATAGTAGGCTCTTTTAAAAACATATAAACAACAAGTTTTAAATAATAATAAACAGATATTGCGCTATTTATAGCCATTATAATTGCCAATCCGATAAAACCGGCATTAACAGCTGAACTCATGAGATAAAGTTTTCCCCAAAATAGAGAAAATGGTGGAACACCAGCAAGGGAGAACATAAACATTCCCATAAACACTGCAGCAATCGGCATAATTTTTACCATGCCAGAAAATTTTTCATATGGATGATCATATCTTGTATCTTTCCATAATTCTTTACTTTTGTGTCTTGATACCCACAGCATAGTAAAAGCACCAAGATTAGCAAATGTAAACAGTATCCAATAGAGAAAAAGTGCACTATTTGCTTGGGTTGTCCCTATCAAAATTGCAGACATTGCAAAGCCTGCATGTGAGATAGAGCTATATGCCAACATCCTTTTAACACTCTCTTGAACAAGTGCCATGATATTTGTCGCTGTCATAGTAACAACCGCCACTATCCATAAAAGATTTTGCACCCAAACGATATCTGCATGAACAAAAATCTCAAACAGTCTCATAGCTACTACAAATGCAGCGATTTTAGGTACAACTGACATATATCCAGCAAGTGCAGCACTAGCGCCCTCATAGACATCTGGAACCCAAGTTTGAAATGGAACCATAGAGAGTTTAAAACCAAGAGCCGCTAACATAAACACAACAGCAAGAAACACACCCCAAATTGGCTCAAAATTTCTAGCTATCAAAACCTCTTCAATTTTATGTATCTCCACACTTCCTGTTAATGCATAAAGTACTAAAGCCCCGAAACAGTAAAGCCCTGCTGCCAATGCCCCCATTGTAAAATATTTCACTGCCGCTTCAAAAGATTTATTTCTATTATGCATTGCTATTAGTGTGTATAGTGACAGGCTTGCTGTCTCTAAACCTATAAAAATCAGGATAAGATTATCAGAAGCCACCATAAACTGGAAACCTGCAATCATAAATAAAAATAGAGCAAAAAACTCTGGAAATGCAAACTCATGGAATCTTTTTGAACTAAGTGCCAATGGTATAAATAGTGCAGATGCAACAAGTATGACAACTTGCCCAAGTATGGCAATACCATCAATCAACATTACATCAAAAAATCCTCTCTCACCTCCATTGTAAACAAAAACTGCTCCAAGACTTAAAAGTATGAAGAGCTCACTAATCATGACATAGAAACTTTTTGATAGGTCTTTTACAACCAAATCAATAATTATAATTGCCAATGCACCAAGCACCATAATTGTCATGGGCACAAGTGAAAAAAGATTTAGACTCGCTATATCTACTGAGATTGGTTCTAACATTACTTGACCTCCCCGATGCTTGTTGCTTTGTGTAGCAAGTCTTTTGCATCTTGTGTTCTTGATTTTTCTTCCATCTTTTCAAGCATATGTTTTACGCTATTATCTATTGGATCAAGGATAGGTTTTGGATAGACACCAAGTGCCACAACCAACAAAACCAAAGGAGCCAAAGCAGTAATCTCTTGTTTTGTAAGATCAGGAAGATTTCTATTTTTTTCATTTGTAATTGGACCAAAAAAAGATTTTTTATAAAGACTCAACATATAAACAGCACCAATGATAATTGTTGTACCAGCAATTGCAGTCATAATAGGCGATATTTTATAAAAACCAAGAAGTGATAAAAACTCTCCAACAAAACCAATAGTTAAAGGCAACCCAACAGAAGCCATCAACATGATCCCATATATTAGAGCAAATTTAGGCATAGACGCGGCAAGCCCACCGTATTGATCCATCATCTTAGTATGCCTACGATCATAGATAACTCCCACAAGCATAAACAGAGCCCCAGAAACAAGACCGTGTGAAATCATCAAAAAGATAGATCCGGTAATTCCCTCAGAGTTCATTGCAAATGTTCCTAATATTATAACACCCATGTGTGAAATAGAGCTATATGCAATTACCTGTTTCATATCCTCTTGCGCATAAGCGATCATCGCAGTATAAACTATCATAATCAATGACAAAATTGCAATTGGAACGATAAAGTAGACAGAAGCATCGGGAACCATCGGAAGAGAAAATCTAACAAATCCATAAGTACCCATTTTTAGAAGTACTGCTGCTAATATCACCGAACCAATTGTCGGAGCTTGTCCATGGGCGTACGGTAACCAAGTATGAAACGGAAACATAGGTACTTTGATAGCAAATCCCAAGAAAAATGCCCCAAAAATCCAAAGCTGTGCCTCAAACGGAAGTCTAAGTGCTTGCCAATCTGCAATTGAAAAACTCCATACTCCAGTTGCTTGATTATTTAAATAAGCAAAATATAAAATACCTACAAGCATAAAAAGTGATCCTGCAAAGGTATAGAGGAAAAATTTTACAGCTGCATATATTCTTCTATCTCCTCCCCAAGCACCAACAATGTAAAGCATAGGAATAAGAGATAGTTCCCAAAAGATATAAAATAGGATAACATCAAGTGAGACAAAGACCCCTACCATAGTCATCTCTAAAAACAGAACTGATATAACTAAGTTTTTTATATCTTTTTTAATTGTAAGTCCAATAAGAGCAATCATAGTCATAAATGTACTAAGCACAATCAAAAACAGAGATATACCATCAACTCCAAGAGAGTAATATATACCAAAATCTGAAATAATCGGTATATTTTCTAAAAATTGAAAACCAGGGTTTGAGTTATCAAAACTAAACCATAGAAAAAGTGATATTATAAATTCAATCGCAGTAACAGCTATACCATAAGCTAGAATTCCCTCCTTCTCTATCAAAAATCCCAACACTGCCGCGATTAGCGGGAAAAATATCAAAAGTGTTAATAATGAATCCATTCATCAGCTCCTTACATACCAATCTTAAATAGTGCATATATCAATAGCACAACTAAACCAACAACCATCCATTTAAGGTTAGTAGATAGGTTACCACTTTGCATTTTTCGCGATTTATCACCTGCTGTGTATATAACACCTGCAATAAAATCAACAGTTGCATCAACAACTTTTAAATCCAACTTCTCCCAAGCATACTTTGACATCGCAGCATATGGTTTACATATCTTCTCACTATAAAATTTAGGTATATAGTACTGATTTGAAAGTATCTTATGTACACCCAATTTTCTAAAGAAATCATCAAAATCACCTTTTGTAAACTTCACAACTGCCAAAACAATACCACCAATAGCAATTCCAAGCGTAACAACAATCAAAAATACAAATGTAAAACTACTAACATGAGGATAATACTCAGGCAATATAGCTGTAACATACTCCATAAACGAGTGTTCTGTAAATCCTGCAATAACCGCCAAAATCACCAATGGCAACATTGCTGCGATTACAAATGGATAAGTCTCATGTGGATGTTTTTCCTTTTTGTCATACTTCTCTTTTCCAAAAAAGACCATCATAATTAGCCTAAAACTATAATAGGCTGTCATACCAGCACCTATCCAGAGCAAGAGCCATAAAAAGTAATGATTTTCAGCAAATGCAGTCTCTAAAATCTTATCTTTTGAAAAGAAACCAGCAAGTGGCCAAATACCGGCAAGTGCGGTAGAGGCTACAACCATAATTCCCATGGTCCACGGCATAACTTTAGAAAGTCCACCCATCTTGTTGATGTATTTTTCGTCATCCATAGCATGCATAACATTACCTGCACCTAAAAATAGTACGGATTTGAAAAATGCGTGAGTCATAAGATGAAATAGCGCTATCCAATACGCTCCAAGACCAGCTGCTACAAACATATAACCTAATTGAGATAGTGTGGAATAAGCGATAATTCTTTTTAATTCCATATTTACAAGTGCCATAGATGCGGCAAATACTGCTACAAAAGCACCAAGACATGCTATAAAATATCCAACATTTGGAATAAGAGCATATATCTCGTGGCTTCTAACTACAAGATAAACACCTGCTGTTACCATCGTCGCCGCATGAATTAGAGCTGAAACCGGTGTTGGACCCTCCATCGCGTTTGCAAGCCAAGTGTGCAGTGGAAACTGTGCTGATTTACCCATCGCACCCACAAATAATAAGATACCTATCAAAGTAATAGTTCCTGTACTTAAAGTGCCAATATTTGCAAATACTATTGAATACTCTAAAGATCCAAGATTCCAATATATAACAAAAATACCAAGCAACATTCCAAGATCAGCGATTCTATTCATAACAAACGCTTCATTTGCTGCCCATGCTGGAGATATTGCTGGATTTATATCTGTAGTAACATCTTTTTTGAAATACCAATGTCCAATAAGAAGCCAAGAACAAAGCCCCACACCTTCCCATCCTATAAACAGTCCCAAAAAGTTATCACTCATAACAAGAACCATCATTGAAAACACAAATGCAGAAAGATATGAAAAGTATCTATTAAAACCTTTATCCTTCTCCATGTATCCAATCGAATAAATATGAACCAAGGTGGAAACCGTTGTCACAGTTACCATCATAATAACAGATACTTGATCAGCTACAAATCCAAAGTCTATATTAAAACTTCCGGCAGCTATCCAATCCATCATCTTAACTTGAACGATATTTGTACCATCTACATTTACAAGCAGTATGACCGAAGCCACCCAAGATGCAAAAAGAAGAGCAGATGTAACAATACCTGTTATAATATTTTTTGGGCTCATTGAAAAAAGTGCCGCAAAAAGAGAACCAACAAGTGGTGCGAAAAGCGCTATATATAAATATTTTTCCATTCTCTTATCCTTTCATCTCTTGCATAGAGTCTAAATCGATAGTACCATTTCTTTTATACCACAATATCAATAACCCCAAACCTACAGCGACCTCACTAGCAGCAACCGCAATTATAAAAAATGCAAACATTTGCCCAGTTAAATCTGCGTAAAACTTTGACACAGCAGCAAATCCTATATTGACAGAATTTAGCAATATCTCAGTTGAAAAAAATAGCATCAAAAGATTTTTTCTACGAATCACACCAATTAAGCCTATTGAAAAGAGTATGGTTGTTATAACCAAATAGTGCGTAAGCGTTATCATTTTTCATCCTTTACATCAAACTCTTCTTTTAGGATCATCTCATCTTTTTCAGTGATCAAACTGATACCCTCATCCATCTTTTTACTCGCTAATACAATACCAGCTATCATAGCAACAAGAAGCATCACCGCAGCTAACTCAAATTGTACAAGATACTTTGTAAAAAGTATGATACCAACTGCTTGAGGATTATCCGCTCCAGCAATCATAGGTTGATTTAGTGGTGCATCAAACATCAACTTATCAGAGATAAACGGAGCAGAGATCATAATGACAATTAAAACTGTACTTAAAATCCACAATCCATAAATGATTTGTGTACTCCTAATATCTTCTTTAACATCTTGGGTTGTATCAAAAAACATCATACCAAACGCATAGAGCGCCATAACCGCACCTGTGTAAACTATAATTTGCACAACACCTAAAAAGTCAGCATCTAAAAGGAAGAAAAAGCCTGATATCAAAATCATGCCAGCAGCCAAAGCACTCATAGAGTAGAGTGCATTTTTACTAAGCACCACGATTAGAAACATCGCAATGGTTAAACCCGAAAAAAGATAAAACGCTATCAATTCATACATCATAAATCCTTAATATGCCAGAGGAGTTTTTTGAACATTGTCATCAGCATTGTCACTTAGTGCTCCAAATCCTGGATACTGTTTCTGCTTACCAGCTTTGAACTGATCCATAGGAGTAACTAATTCTGACATTGATGTAAAATGCGCTCTTTGTTCACTGATATTTTCATAATCCTGTCCATGTGTAATCGCAAGTTCAGGACACACTTCAGCACAATAACCACAATAGATACAACGACCCAAATTGATCGTATATCCTTTTACTACTTTTCTACCTTTACTTCCATACTTTGTATCAATTTGAATACAATCAGCAATACAAATCTTTTCACAAAGTCCACACCCAATACATGCTTGATTCCCACTCTCAACAAGTCTTTTTATCGTATGAAGTGCTCTATATCTTGGACTAATAGGAAGTTTTTCAAGAGGATAAAGTATAGTGTGCGTATTTCCTCTTATCATCTCTCTAAAAACCACCCAAAGTCCCACAAAAAGCTCACCACTAAATGTTCTTTTGACAACTCGTTTAAATTTGTCCTGCCACAAAACTGGCGTATCATCTATCTCTATATATTTATAATCTGATGATACATTTCTATCATTGAAATTTGTTAAATCTACCATTATAACCCCTTATATTAGCACGAAGCCGGTTATCAAAATATTGACAAGCGCTACTGGCATCAACACTTTCCAACACAACCACATCAATTGATCAGGTCTTACATGTGGCCAAGCAGCCCTAACCCACAAGAAAAAGAAAATAATCACTGAAACCTTCAAGATGATAGCCAAACCACCAGGAATAAACCATAAACTATTAAATCCACCTAAAAACACAAGTGACGCTACAAAAGCTACAGTAAACATGTTTGCATACTCACCAATTGCAAACAATCCCCATCTAATTCCTGAATACTCAGTTGCGTATCCAGTAATAATCTCCGCCTCATGCTCTAAAAGATCAAAAGGAGTTCTATTTGTTTCAGCATAACCTGCAATGATATACAAAACAAAAGCAACAGGCTGAGCAAACACCAACCAATAAGCATCTTGATAATTATTAATATCAATCAATGAAAGTGAACCAACTATCATAAGAGGAGCGATAAGAGCAAGACCAGATATAACCTCAAATGACAACATCTGTATAACAGTTCTAGCTGCTCCTAAAAGTGACCATTTATTGTTTGACGCCATACCTCCAAGTAATGGGGCGTACATACCAACGGCCATGACTCCAAGTACAAAAAGTACACCAACATTTATATCAGAAACTATCGGTCTTACAACATAGTCAGTAAATGGAATTGTAAATTCAGGAAAAAATGGAACTGCACTCATTGCGATAAATGCAGTTGCTGCTGCTATAACTGGTGCGATCTTAAAGATAGGTTTTACTGCATTTTGTGGTACTATATCCTCTTTTGTAAAAAGCTTAATACCATCAGCAGCAACTTGCAAAATTCCATAAGGGCCAACATGCATAGGTCCTAATCTTCTTTGCATAAAAGCCAACACTTTTCTCTCAAAGTATGTTGTAATACCTGCAAGGGCTGAAAACACCGTTAAGATAACGACTACTTTTACAATCGTCTCTATAATGTAAGAACTTTCCATCTTTTACACCTTCCTTATTGTTACTGTAGAGTATCTACTGCCATCTGCAAAAAGATTCTCACACTCTAATGATTTATCAAAACTGCCTAGATAGACTATCTCGTCTCTTAACTGTTTATCTAATTCAACTTTTGTCAAAATTGTACCATTATCATTTTTGATTTCAACTTCATCACCACAATTTAAGCTTTGTCTCTCCAAAAAACTTTGTGAAACATAAACCGCTCCACTAGATTTTAGCTGATGAGCTTTGTTTGTAAAATGATTAAATTGATTTATCGGATTTGATCTGTAAGCTATAGTGCCCTCAAATTTTTGAACCTCTGATAACGAATCAAGCTCATCAACTGCTTTAATTTTTCTATTTTTCAACAGATACCCTCTAAGTTCATTACCACCATTATCATAAAAGTTTGGCATCAAATCAAACTCTAAAGGCTCATACCCTTTTGCTTTTGGAAACTTAGTTGTGTAGTTGATAGTCTGGCTCTCTTCTAATCCAAGAGCATTTGCCAAATCATTTAATACATAACCATTGTACGATAAAGCTGCATTTGTTGGAACAACTCTTTTATCAATATTTGTAAATGTCCCCTCTTGCTGATTTAAAGCCGGCATATCCAAATCTCCATCACCAAGGGCACTCAAAACAAAATCACCTTTTTCATTGTAACCCAAAACTTTATCTCCACACTCATCATCTAATTCACAGATGAGGGAGACTCCAAGAGTATTTGTACTACTTGGGATGATAGTAACACTAAAAGAGGTATACCTGTCTATAAGAGCTACAAGTTTTGCCAAATTTTCAGAATTTTTATGCGTATAGAGATCTTCTCCAACTACAAGTGAAAAAGTCTCTTTTTTAGCAAGCATCTTAACCATCTGTTTATCAAAATCTTCAGGTAAATTAATACTTTTTTTATCATATTTTGAAACTATATCTTTTATCTCTTTTGGAAGGGTTTCAGTTTTTTCAAGTTCTTCTTTGTTTTCACTCTCATCGTAAAGTTTTTGTACATGGTCTGAAAAATAGTCCAATACAAAAGCTAAAACTTGCTCTTGTACATCAACATCACAATTTACACTCATCATAGTTTTACTAAATGTATCAACAACACTATCACCAAGTGGATGAAAATATATACCTGAGCCTTTATTCATCTTTAGAGCATTATTAAAAGCAAACCCAACAGATGGTGCATCGTATCTTAGGGCAGTTCCCACAGAAATTACAAAATTTGACTCTCTTATCTTTTTTAAATCTCCACTATACAAAGAGTATCCAGCCACTTTTTTATAACTATTTAAGAAATTTTGATAATTTTTTGCATCTTTATTGACTAATTTTAAGTTATATTTCTCTTTTAATTTTTGTAAGATCAACGCCTCTTCATTTGTTATAAAACTATTAAATTTTATTGTATCTGCACTATTTTTTACAAAATCAACTGCTTTTTCAAACACAGCTCTATCTTTTGAAGCAACCCTATTTTCAAAATCAAACCCAAACCGAATAGCTCCACCAATAGGCGCATAATGTGGTTCATTTGTAACTCTAAAGATCTTCTGATCATAGTTTTTAGCATCACCGTGCTTAACTTCGTAATAGATAAGTGCACAATCACTACTATGCGGATTTGACGCAGGGATTTTTTTAAGCTCCCACGCATTTGCACTATATTGAAAATCAGGACTTATCAAAGCTCCAACAGGACAGACAGAGATACACTCACCACAATCTTGACACTCTAAAGAGTTATCCTCATTTACTGTACCAATGATAGATTTTTGAAGCTTATTCCACATAGCATATGCATCTTTTGGCATAGTTGCTTTAAGCTCTTTATTTAGAGCTTCTCCACCTCTTGGCACAGTTTTAAGCACACTATCACCAATACTATCTTTACAAACAGTCACACACTTTTCGCATACGATACATAAAGCTGCATCATATTTCATAAATCCCCAGTCATAAATAGCTCTTGGGGTATCAGCGATAGCATACTCTTGTCTCTCTACGCCCATATAAAGTGTGTAGTTTTGAAGATCACACTCACCACTTTGATCACAAACACCACACTGCAAAGGGTGATTTACATCATAAACTTGCATGATAGCTTTTCTCTCAGCTGAGATCTCTTCGTTGTTAGTTATAACACTCATGCCATCTTTTGCTTTTGCATTACAAGCATAAACTCTTTTCTCATCTGCCTCAACCAAACAAACTCTACAAGCCAATGTAGGTGAGCAACCAGTCAAATAACAAATTGCCGGTATAAAGATATCTTCACGCCTTGCAATATTTAGTATAAATTCACCCTCTTTGGCTTTGCACTTTTTTCCGTCAATCTCAATGGTTATATCACTCATTTGTCCACCTGTACAATTTTTACTTTATTAAATCTGTATGCTGATGTTAATGCTTGTCCCTCGTACCCCATATCAAATGTAGGTAAAAGCCCTATTGTTCCTTTTAAACTCTCATTTAATTTAAATTTTTTGACTATCTCTTTCTCATTTAGTATTATTTTTACTTTGTCACCATCTTTAATTTTTGCAGCAATTGAAAATTGTTGTGAACCTTCAAGAACACTATCACATTTAAGATTTTTGCATAAATTTGTAAAGATATTTTTCTGTTTACTTGGATTGGCAGTATAAACAACTACTCCATCGTAACTCTCAATATCATCAACTTCATCTAATGTATTTGTAGCTTTTATCTTTTTGCTATCTAGTTCATATCCTCTACGCTCTTCACCCGAATCTTCAAAGTGGTTTGTCAACTTATCAAACTCTTCACTCTTAAACCCCTTATCAGTTGGCAAATACGGCGTATAATCTATCGTATATCTTTTATCTAACCCTAAACTATTTGCAATATCATTTAGAGAAAAACCATCAAAACCAAGTGCAACATTTGTTGGAACTACTTTTTTATCAATATTCGTAAATGTCCCCTCTTGCTGATTAAGAGCTGGCATATTAACATCACCTAAACCATCAATTGCGCTAAGTACAAAATCACCGCTATCATTATAGCCTATAACCCTACTTCCAGCTTCTTCATCCAAATCACAGATCAAAGAGACGCCAAGAGTATTTACCGATGGTGGGATAATCGTTACATCAAAATCACTATATCTGTCCAAAAGTCCTAACATTTTTGCTATATTTTCAGACCTTGGATGGGCGTATAAATCACTTCCGACGATAAATGAAAAACGACTTTTTCGAATCATCTTTTTTCTCATAAACTCTATCTCTTCTTCGCCTATGTTACTCTCTGCACTTATATACCCATCATCTAACTCATCAAAATACTCTATTAAATTTTTTGGAAGTTTTTTACCTTGAAGTAACTCTTTTGCAACGAGTGCTAAAACACCCTCTTCACTCCCTACTTCATATTTCATAAACTGTGTCACTATATTTTGTATTGTGCTATCTTCCATTGGGTGCAAGTAGATAACTTGTGATTTATGCTTTTTTGAAGATTGATTTATCTTAAATTTAAGTCCCGGCACATCTGAAGCGACTCTTGTACCAAAAACAATGATATAATCACTCTTTTCAATCGAGTCAGTCGTACCACTGTAAAGTGTCTCTCCTGAAGTAGATGAAAATGCTCTCATAAATTTTTGAAAATTTAAAGCCTCTTGGTTTACAAGCTTAACTCCCAAAGTCTCTTTTAATTTTTGAAGTATCAAAGCCTCTTCGTTAGTAATCATAGAAGTAAACCTAACCGTATCACTTTTCCTAAAAGCTTCGACAGCTTTTTTCATATCAAGATCTGAATTTGTACCATCATTTTGAAAGTCATATCCATATCTACAAATACCACTTATCGTATCGTACATCCAATCATTTCCTGCTCTATAAAATTTATCCAACCTAGTCTCATAATAAACTAAACTAGCCAATGGCGAATGTGCACATGAAGCTGGTATTTTAGTAAGTTCCCAAGCGTTTGCATTATATCCAAAATCCTTATCACTAAGCGCACCAACAGGACAAACAGCCGAACACGCACCCCAATCTACATTTTTATCACTCGCTTTTGTGTTGATAATTGTTGAATTATATCCTCCGGGGCTAACCTGCAATGCTTCATCCCCTATTATCTCATTGCTAACGCGAACACATCTTTCACACATGATACATAGATACGGGTCATATGTGATATTTCCCCAATCTTGCATCTCCCTTTTTTGGTCTCTTACACTAAAGTCTTGTGCTGATACATTAAACTCTAATGTTTTATTTTGTAGTTCACACTCACCTGACTTTGGACAAACACCACACTGAAGCGGATGATTAACATCATAAAGTTTTAAGATATTTTGTCTATGTTTATAGAGCTCTTGTGAATTTGTCTCAATTTTTATACCATCAACTACCCTCTCTTGACAGCTCAAAACTGGAGCATCATAACCATCAACATCTACAACACACAATCTACAAGATGTAATAGGCTTTACTTTTGGCAAATAACACATAGTAGGAATATAAAAGCCATTTCTTCGAGCCACATGTAAAATAGTCTCATCTTTATAAGCTTTGAGCTTTTTACCATCGATTTCTAATGTAATTGTTGGTTTTATTTTACTCATATCACACCGCCACCATAGCTATATAATAACATCTCATACATCTACTAGCTTCATTAATAGCCTGTTGTTGTGTAAAACCAAAATTAACTTCATCTTGGCTATATTTTCGACTATCCACATCAAGTTTTTGAGCTACTTCGCGAGGAAGCCCAGCAACCCAGCCTGATACTTTCTCTTTTTTATCGTATACTCTAAGCACTCTTAAATGATCTTCCATAATCTCTTCATCAAGTAGCGTCAATTTTCCAGTATGGACATATCGACTCATAACCGAGGCTGCTCTTTTGGCTTGTCCAATTGCATTTACTATCGTCATTGGTCCATATTCACAATCTCCTGCCGTAAATATACCAGCTCTGTTAGTTTGGTAAGTCTTACCGTCGGTTAAAAGTGTTTTCCAGCTTGTCTGCCCTAGCTCCCACTCTTTTGGTACATAACTCAAATCCGCATCTTGTGAAACTGCAGGAATAACATAATCACACTCAATCTCATAATCACCATCTTCAATTTTCACTAACTTAGCCCTTCCACCTTCTGGATCAGGAACAAGTTCAAACATATTTACTTTAACTTTTTTAAGAACATTATCTACATCAAAAATCTCTTCAATTGCCGAGTAAAACACAAACTCTACACCCTCTTCAACAGCTTCATGATACTCTTCATAACTCGTATTTCCAATGATAGTTTTTTCATCTCTTCGATAGAGCATAACTACTCTTTTGGCACCAGCTCGAATAGAGCATCTAACAACATCCATAGAGGTAAAACCACCACCAACACAAACTACTGTCTTACCTGTTAAATCAACCTCTTCAGCCAAATTCCACTTAACACTAAGATTTATTTGATCCAAAAATGGAATCGCAGGCCAGTAGCCTTCCATGTCGGTCCGTTCATTTTCTGCTCTTACTTTTTTGCTGATTCTAGTTCCAGATGCAATCATGATAGCATCATAATCTTTCTCAAATTGCAAAAGCATATCTGCTGTTACTCTTGTATTTAAGATAAATTCAACACCCTCTAATGCACCTATAGACTCTATATCTTGATAATATCTATCATAAGGCATTCGATACTCAGGCACTCCAACAGCAACTTCACCACCAAGAACCGGAAGCTCTTCAAACACATCACATGCCACACCTTCAAGACCAAGATAATAAGCAGCTGTGAGTCCAGCAGGTCCAGCTCCAACTATGGCAACTTTTTTACCATTTAGTGGTTTTTGTTTTGTTGGATATACAAAATCCAAACCATGATCGCTCTCGTAATCAGCACCAACGCGTTTAAGCTCCATTATGGAGATAGCTTCATCTAAGTTTGTTCGTCGGCACTCATCTTCGCAAGGATGAGGACAAACACGACCACATGTATGAGCAAATGGCATTGTCTGCTTTGTAGCTTGTAAACTCGCTCCAAATTGAAGATCTTTAACTGCTTCAATATACGCAGGAATATCTACGTGATCAGGACAAGCATCTATACACGGTGCTGTAACTTTTGCTATGTATTTTATATTTTTATTATCATAATCGGGTGATTTTTTTTGATTTTTTATAAGATCATCGACCTCATCTTGAAAATATTCTAAAATATTTAAAAGAGGGATTGGAACAGTTCTTCCAATTTCACATTTGCTAGTTTTTATCATAGTTTGTGAAATCTCTTTTAGATGAGTGATATCATTTTCGCTACCCTCACCTCGTGCAATTTTGTCAAATAAATCATAAAGTATTCTTCCGCCCCATCTTCCAGGCGCACATCTACCACAAGCTTCTGAATACTCTTGATATTGTGCAGCATACTCAGTACCTGTTTTTACAACATCAACACCCTCTTCAAAAACGACTAAACCATTCCAGCCAATAAATATCTTTGAGTTACTATTTTGATCATAATCAGCAGGGAGCTTAAAAGAAGACTCTTGCCAATCATCCTTTTGGACATTTCGATTGTCAATAAATTCACCTTGCCATGTCGAAAAGAGAACTCTACTCAAGCACTCTTCCTTTTTACAACCAATGTCCAATCTACTTCATTAAACTTTATAGAGTTTAAAATATCATGACCCAAATTTTTGATAAAATCAGCACTTTTTTGAACAGATGTAAAATCACCTACCTCAAACAGAAAGATTGCCACTTCGCCAGGCTTTGCCTCTTTTTCAATAATCTCACCCATTCTGTCATAAAAATTATTTTTATACTTTCTTAAATCATATCGTTCCATGCATCCCCCTGCTATCTATCTATTTCGCCAAACACGATATTTAAATTACCGATAATGGTTACAACATCTGCCAGATAAGTCCCTGGAAGCATATGTTGGAGCAAGCTTGTGTGCCAAAAACTTGGAGCTCTTACTTTTAATCTATACGGATATGGATCACCTTGTGAATTTATATAAAACCCAAGCTCACCTTTAGGAGATTCGGTTGCTACATACACTTCACCAACAGGCGGTCTCATCCCCTGCGAAACAAGCACAAAATGTTGCATCAAAGCAAAGTTATCTGTCATCAGTTGCTCTTTTGGTGCAGAAAGATACTCAGGAACTCTTGCCATAAGTGCTGGTGTTGTCTCTTTATACATAGGAATCAACTGATGCAAAATCTTAACACACTGTCTCATCTCCTCCATATAAAGCTTATATCTTCCATAACTATCATTTTTATCGGCAATAGGTACTTCAAAATCTATCTCACTATAAAGCTCATACGGCTCCTCTTTTCTAATATCCCAAGCAATACCGCTTCCTCTAAGAGTTGGCCCTGTACAACCCCAATTTTTAGCGTTTTCTGCCGTTAATACTCCAACTTCTTCAAGCCTCATCTTCCAAATTCTATTTTGATCAAGCAAATCTTCATAATCTTTGATATCGTTTGGAAACTTAGTGATAAACGCCAATAACTCTTCTATCCAACCTTTTGGAAGATCAAGTGGCACACCACCAATCCTAATAGCTGAGTGAGTAAGTCTTGCTCCACAATAATCTTCCATCAAGTCCATCGCAAATTCACGCTCTCTAAAACAGAAAAGAAAAATACTCATAGCTCCAACATCAAGTGCATGTGTTGCAAGCCAAAAAAGATGTGAAATAATACGGTTAAGCTCAAGAAGCATCATTCTTATAACCATTGCCCTTCTTGGTATCTCACCCTCAATTCCCAAAAGTTTCTCGACTGCCAAAGCAAAGCCATAGTTGTTTGAGCTTGCCGCTATATAATCCATTCTATCTGTGGTTGGTAGATATTCATTGTAAATCATATTTTCCGCCATCTTCTCCATACCTCGATGTAAGTATCCTACATCTGGAGTAGCCTTTACAACCAACTCACCATCAAGCTCTAGTATAAGTCTAAGCTGTCCATGGGCAGATGGATGTTGTGGTCCAAAATTTACAATCATGTGATTGTCTTCTCGCTCAAAAACTAGATTTTCATAAAATGGGTTTAGTCTATTAGGAGTCTGCATTCTTACTTCCTATTCTTTAATGTTTTTTGTAAATCTTTTCTAAATCTTGTGATAAATGGTACGCCACCCTCTTCTTGAAACTCTGAGAAGTTAGTCTCTTTGGTTGATGGTTTGGCTCCATACGGCACTTCTGATCCAACACGCGCAAAGTTTTTTGTATCTTTTTGATCTACTCGCTTTGTATCTCTAATCTCAGGACCTACAACTTCTCTATGCTCAGAACCAAAAATAGTATCTATCTCATACCACTGAGCGGTTTCATCACCGATAAGCGGATAAGATTTTAATAGAGGATGACCCATCCAATCATCAGGCATAAGAATTCTTTTGAGATATGGATGGTTGTTTGCTACGACACCAAACATATCATACATCTCTCTTTCAGCCCAATTTGCACTTTTAAATATATCAACGATACTCTCAACAGCTTCACCGTTATTTATAAAAAATTTTACTCTTAAGCGTTTTCTCTTTTTCATAGAGAGCATCTGATAAAAAATCTCAAATTGATCTGATTTTGCAAGCCAATCTATTGCAGAAAGCTCACACAAAAAATCATAATCAAGCTCATCCCTAAGAGTCTGCATAACCGCTTTTATATCATGTGGTTGAATAAAAAGAACCATTTGATCTTTCTGAATATAAGACTCACTTATCTTAAATTTTTCTTTTAGGGCTTTTAGATCTTCATTAAAAATTTTATCTGAAGATACCTTCTCGCGTGCTAGTTGCGGAGACTTATAAAATCTATCGCTATAAGTCGCTTTTGCTTGTGCATTTTGTTTGTCACTATATGGTCTCATTACACTAACCTTCTTGGTTTTCGTTTTTGAAATATACTCTGACTTCTAATCCTTTTTTGAAGCATCATAAGTGCATATTGAAGTGTTTCAGGTCTTGGTGCACAACCAGGAAGATAGATATCAACAGGGATTACACGATCAACTCCTTGTACAGTTGCATAGGTGTTAAACATGCCTCCTGTATTAGCACAACTTCCCATGCTAATTACCCATTTTGGCTCTGCCATCTGATCATAAAGTCTTTTTATAAACTGGGCATGTTTTTTACTCAGTGTTCCAGCAACTACCATAACATCTGCTTGTCTTGGACTAGCTCTAAAAATTGTTCCAAATCTATCAAAATCATATCTACTAGCACCTGAGGCCATCATCTCAATCGCACAACATGCCAAACCATATGTAAGTGGCCATAGCGAATTACTTCTACCCCATTGAACAAGCTTATCAACTGTAGTTAACGCTACAGGAAGCCCTCCTTCTTGTAAATAATTTACTTGATGCTGTGCCATTCAAGCGCTCCTTTTTTCCATGCATATATAAAACCGACTGTTAAAAGAAAAATAAATATTAACATCTCAGCAAATCCAAACCAACCCAATACTTTAAAGTTAATAGCCCAAGGAAACATAAAAATAATTTCAACATCAAAGAGAATAAACAGAAGTGCAAAAAGATAAAAATGTGATGAAATTTTATTTGGCTGTTTTGTTACTTCAGGTCCACACTCATAAATAGTCATCTTTAATTTATCACCATCAAGTCGTGCTAACTTACGGCTAATCATACGCGCTATAGCTGTGGTTGCTATAAAAGCCCCAAAAGTGAGAACAAGAAATACAAATGCCCCAAAATAGGGATGTGCAAAGTCCATATGGCTCATGTTTTAATCCTTAAAGTAAATGAATATTACTAATAATAATATTTTAGAGTAATGATTTTACAATGAATTCAATTAAATCATGGAGTGATTGGATAATTATTTCAAGTTTTTGTAACTAAACGATACACCTTATTTTCTAAGCTACAGCCAAAAATGATACTTTACTCATCTAAATTCACAAAGAAAAACCCATTGTTTTATTTTCACCAAATGCACCATTAAGTTCCCTGTTTATCGCTATTTTAAAATCTTCCATATGAAAAACTGGACTCTTTTTTATAGCTACACTAAGGGCTGTATTTTTTACTATTACCTCTATTTGACCACCACTTAGCTTATGTTTTGCAAGTACATTGATATCAAAAGCTTCTTCATATTGTGTGTTATTTGGTAACATCTTTTTCCAAAGTAACACTCTTTGATCAAAATTTGGCTTTATAAACTCTATCTTATAATTAAAGCGTCTTGAAAATGCAGGATCAATCGTCTCTAAAAGATTTGTAGTAGCAATCAAAATACCAT
>CAYUSV010000016.1:0-25536 GCA_964447385.1 uncultured Campylobacterales bacterium
AAAAAATGATAAATATTTATATTTGTGAAGAATAGTTACAGAAATTATGAATAATTTATTAAAATACCGATAGCAAAACAAAATTGAATTAGCCTTGAAATTTAAAGTTTAATATAGTTTGCATTATAATTGGACTCTGCTTGAAAAGCTGCGCCTATTTAGTGAAAAATCTAGGTGAGTATTTTTCTCTTTAAAGTGCCTAATTATAGCGGTTTATTGGTTTTTTTTGAATTGATTGGGAGTGTATGATGGATAAAAGTATAATTGGATTTGGAATTGCAGGGAATTTTGCACACCATTTAGAACAAGCTGGTGAGAGTGAAGATTTTAAAAATGTTGTAGTTGATGAGGCTGATGCACCAAAGGGGATTTTTCCTACTTTCATACCCAAAAGCGATACTTTTTTGGGAATTTATCCATTTTGTGAAGATAAAATCCAATCCATAAGCGATAAAAATATCCAAATGGAGCCTGAAGTTGCTCTTAAGTGTGAAGTATCTTATGACAAAGATAAGATATTAACACTAAAACCAACGCACTTTATGGCATACAATGACTGCTCCATCAGAGTAGAAGGTGCTAAAAAAATTAGTCACAAAAAAAACTGGGGTGAAAATAGCAAAGGTATAAGCAAGGATGAGCTTAAAATAGATATTTTTTCACTAGGTAGTGTGATGGATGATTACTCTTTAACCTCTTTTATCAAAAGAGATGACAAAGTAATCCAATACGGTGAAAACAGTGATCTTCTAGGTTATAGTTACTTTTATGAAAAACTACTTGATTGGATTGTTAACAAACTAAACAACCAAAAAGACAATGATCCACTAGAAGATTTGAGTACATTAATATCCAATGCAAACAAACCAAAAAAGCTACTCATCTCCATAGGCGCATCACGCTATACTGAATTTGGTGAAACACACTATCTAAAAAAAGGTGATATATCTTATGTCATAGTTTACAATCACAAAAGATTTGACCACCAAAATATCATCGATATGATTGAAAAAGATGAGTTTAGCTCAAATCAAATTTCGGTTCTTAAACAGGAGGTTATCTAAGCGATAGCCTCCTGTTTTTGCTCTTTTTCAATATATTTTTTAAAAATACCAGCTTTTTTGATAAAAGAGACTATATCAGCATCCAATTCACCTTTTTGCACCATTAGATCAAGAATTTCAAAAGTTTCATCTTCGGTTTTGGCTCTTTTATATGGTCTATCACTTGAGGTTAAGGCTTCAAGGATATCAACAATGGCTAACATCCGTGCTTCAAAACAGATTTCGTCACCTTTTAGTCCCATTGGATACCCTGTGCCATTTAGCTTTTCATGATGTCCGCTGGCAATTTCTGTAACTTTACCATACTTTTTAGGGAATGTTATCATTCTTAGCATATCGTATGTAATTTGTGCATGTTCATTTATCTTTTTACGCTCTTTATCTGTTAAAGTACCTCGTCTTATTGAGAGATATTGCACTTCATCAGGCATAAGCAGGTCAATCTTTTCTCCTTCAATTATAAAACTTTTTTCTGCAATCTCTTTTATTTTTAAGATATCATCATCACTCATAAAAGTAGAAGGCTTATTAGCTTTTATAACAAATTTTAAATCATCTTCTAGCTCTTTGATTGTAGAGACATGTTTGTACTCCACTTTATCCATATGTATCTGATATTCACCACTTAAAAACTTACATCTAGTCTCTGAAACTTGTGACTTTAGAGCAAATTTAATATAATTAAAACGCATCTGTATTGTATTGATCCGATCGTAGAGAGTCTCTAGTCGTGTCGCTTTATCCAAGATATGTTCAGGTGTTGCAATTTTACCTACATCATGCATCCATGCTGCTAATTCAAGCTCTTGAAATTGCTCTTTTGTATAATTGATATGTTTAAATACAGTATCATCACTATCTACTTCCAAAGCTATTTGCCCCATCAACTCTTTGACCCTAAAGATATGTCCATATCCATAAGGGGATTTAACACTCAACGCATATGAGATACTTTCTAAAAATGATAAAACAAGTTTCTCTAGATCATCAATCAATCGATTTTTAGCTATCGCACTTGCACAAAGATTTGCGTAAGTTGTTGCCATCTCAACATCACATGTAGTAAATGCTACGACATCGTTGAGTGTTTTTTTATTTATAAGCTGAAGCACTCCAACAAGCTCATCATCTTGACTTATCATAGGAACAACCAAGATAGATTTAGAGCGATAATTATTTGCTTTATCAAACTTTTTTGTGCCCTCAAAATTAAATTCACCAATGTGATAAATGTAGACATCAGGAATATTAATTGTTTTTTTATTTAAAGCACATACAGCAGAGACATTTTCACTATTTGCGATCCCGTTTGTATATAAATTTATTTTAGGGAATTTTCGATTTACCTCAAATATATTTAATTTATCATTTTTAACTGCCTTAAATGAGAGTTTATCTCCCTCTTTTAGGTATATTGTGCCACCCTCAGCTTCAGAAAGTTGCATAGTTTCAATTAAAATCAATCCTAAAATTTTACTAAGATCTTTCTCTTTTGAAAGTGCGGTTGAAATCTCCATAGCTCGTTTTTTTTGATCTCTTGAAAATGTACTATTTTTAAGGTATTCACCATCTTTGATAACTCTACCATCATTTTTTAACACTTGCAGTATCTCAAGCTCTTTTTCTACTTCTAATTTATAATTTGGCTTGATATGAGTTACGTATATACTTACATCATCTCGTTTTAATTTTGTAAGTTCCTCTTTTAAAAGTGTTGGGGTTAAGTGTTTACTCTGCTTAGCAAGCTCTTCCATGTTAGAAGGAAACGAAACATCAATTACAACAGAGTCAATTTTTAAATCACTATTTACCTCATCCCAAATTGTCTCACTTATATAGGTATCTGTCGCATAAATTGTAGAAAAATTCTCTTTTTTGATGACATAACCACAAGTTGGTACTGTATGATTTAGAGCAATCGGTTTAAGAGTTACATCTTTGTATTTATACTCTTTTCCAAGCTCCAATTCTATAAACTCTATTGATTTATGTTCTGATTTTACCAAAGATATCTCTTTAAAATCAGGCCATATATCCCAATTAAAAACATGTTCATTTAAAGCATCTAAGGTATCTTTTAGCCCATAAATTTTCAGAGGTATCTCCCTATCTAACAAATAGGTATCAACCAAAAAAGCGATATCACTGATGTGGTCAAGATGTGAGTGAGTTAAAAAGATATGTTCTATATGTTTTGCTTCATCTTTAAGCCCACAAATAATATTTCCCGCATCTATAACAATATTGTTTGCCACCTGCACACAGCTAGAGCCATGTCCCTCTTTTTTACTACCACTTGTACCTAAAAATCGTATATCTTTTTGTAACATTTAAAACTTTCCTCAATCTCTTAAAACTTGATAAATAACAACTGGCTCTTTTTTCCCTTTGACACTGACACTACCTATCATTTTCGTATTATAAATACGCTTTAACCTCTCTTTTGTCTGCTGTGTAATTAAAATCTCAGCACTGTATTGTTTACACAATCCTTCAACACGAGAAGCAATATTTACATTGTCTCCTATGATCGTATAATCACTACGATCTAAACTTCCCATTTCACCCACCACTGCACCGCCGGTATGAATACCGATACCAATATGCACAAGTGGAAGATTTTGTTTTTCAAGCTCTAAATTTAACACATCAAGCTTTCTTAACTGCTCCAACGCTGAGGTTACTGCACAATCTGCATGATCGGCTACATCCAAAGGTGCATTCCAATATGCCATAATTGCATCGCCAATATATTTGTCGATAGTTCCTCCGTTTTTAATGATCACTTCACTCATGGGTGACATATAACGATTTAGATAATCAATCAAAGAATGTGCACTCTCAAAGCCCTCAGAAATAGAGGTAAAGTTACGCACATCACTAAAAAAGATTGTAATCTCTTTATCTTCAGCACTAAAATCGACATTTCCAGATTTTATTAAAGCATCTGCCACTGCTGGTGAGACTTTTTTTGCAAATTTACTCAAAATCTGCTCTTTTTGCCTAGATTCAAAAAATAGATTTGCAACAAAAAGTGCTGCCATAGTGACTAAGACACTAAGTATAGGGTAGATAATATCTAGTACAATTTTATAATCAAACATCAGATAGTAAAATGCCACTAAAACTAAAGTAATAAACAAAATAGAAAACAACAGTGATAAAAATACAGACCGGATAGAGAGTATCATCAAAACAAACATAGTTAAAAAAAAGATTATCAAAGTATTGATACCAACAGCATTAGATGGCTTTTGTAAAAAATTTTCATTGATTATATTGTCCATAACATTTGCATGGATTTCAACTCCAGGCATCGCTTGGTCAAATGGAGTTGATCTAAGATCTAAAAGTCCAGATGCAGATGTACCAATCAAAACAATTTTTCCTTCAAGATCAGCCTTATTGACTTTTTTTTCATACACATCTAAAGCAGAGATATAGTGATATCGTTTTTGAGTACCGGCAAAATTTATAAATAGTCTCCCATTTTTATCTGTTGGAATTTTTAACTCCCCAATTTCTAGGCTTTGTATACCAAACTCATCATAATTAACAAACACCATTTTTTCACCAAGTGCAACACGGATTATCTCAAGCGACAAGGAGGGATAGATAGTCCCATCTAAAGAAAAAAGCATCGGTACATACCGAACCACACCATCAGAATCAGGAAACATGTTAAAACTTCCACTAGAATATGCACTTTTTTGAAGTATCTCTATATTTGCAGTGACCCCTTTTGCTATGGGTATATAATCCTGCTCTTTTTTCCCTCTTTGTACAAATATGCCATTGACAGTAGGAGTGTAATTTGAAAAATTTTGCTCCATGTTGAGTATATATCCTAAGATTGAGGGTGAATTCAGGATACTTTTGGCAAAAATCTCATCATAATCTTTTGCATTTTCTATCTCTATACCAAGTTCTTTAGCAATTTTTTTAGGTGAACTTCCATCTTCTTCAGCAAATACCATATCAAAACCAACCACGCCTACACCATATTCTGTAAGGTTGTCAAGCAGTTTTGCTAGCTTATCACGCCTCCATGGCCAACGCCCTAATGTTTGTAAAGATTTTTCATCTATATCAACAATTACGATGTTGTTACTTACATCTACTTCACCTCTTATATTAAAAAACATATCGATAAAATTATTATTAAACTTTTGGACACTCTGTGTATTGGCATAATAGAGTACAATGAAAAAACTAGCAATCATCAATGAAACATAAAAATTAAAATATTTAAACTTATTCAACTTTTCACTCTCTTTAACTTTATAGATATAGTTTTTTGCCGATTTTGACTACACAACCAATATCGGAGGAAATTGTGAGAAGATTAATAGTGTTATTTTTTATACTCAAAGCTTTTTCTTATGCAAATATAGCAGAGGTTGTAGCCATAAGTGGCAAAGCAATTCTAATAAGAGAAGATCAAGAAATCTCTCTCAAACAGCAGTCAAAAATACAAGAGAAAGATATCATTAAAACTATGCAAGATAGTAAAGTTCAAATTGTTTTTGAAGATGAAACTATTATATCACTTGGACAAAAAACGACATTTGAAATTAGTGAATATCTATTTTCTCAAACTAAAGCAAAAGCAAAATTTAATATCTCCAATGGACTTTTTAAATCAATTACTGGAAAGATCGGTAAAATTGCACCTCAAAACTTTCAACTTAAAACACAAAATGCCACTATTGGTGTCAGAGGTACAACAATTCTTGGAGAAACTTCCAAAAAAGGTGACTCTATCATCTGTAGCTCAGGTAAAATTATCGTCTCAACTAAAATGGGTGAAGTTCTTGTAAACATGGGGGAAAAAACTTTCATAAAAAGAGGTTTTTCTCCAACTCCAGCAGTCAAAGTTTCACCTAATTTGATAATAGAGATGGATCAAACAGTAAAAGCAACTCAAAAGGAACCTAAAACAAAAAAAGAGATAACACAAAAAATCCATACACCAAAAAAAATATCTCAAAAAATAACAGATATTAAAAACAGTTGGGGAGATTGGAATAAAAAAGATATCATCACCCAAGAGCTTAAAAATAAAATCCCTGCAAAATATATCAAACCTGAACCAGATGAGATAGATAAAATAGCTGATACACTAAAAGAGTTACCCCAATTACAAAATCTTAGAGATAGAGCGGGGGTAAGTAATCCAACATATAACGGCACAATTTCTGGTTTTGTAGATAATCCACTACCTTCAAATCGAATCTCAAACGGCAATATCAACTTAAACTTTGATTTAGGACAAGGCACGATGCAAGGAGATATGAAATTTGAAGCGACCAATCAACAGTGGAGCACAGATATACAAAATGGAACTATTGATAAAAGAGGTCAATTTAACTTTAATATAAATGGTAACAACCTAAAAGGTGATGGAGACGGCATGCTAAGTGGCGAACATTTAGAACACGCAAATGGTATCTTTAAACTCAAAAATAGCACAAACCAAAGAGAAGCCTATGGTACATTTAAAGCAGGGAGATAGTTATGAGAGTGTTGTATATAGTTGCATTGTTTTTAATAATAGTAAGTTTTTCAGGCTGTAATGGATCAGAAGTATCAATAAAACAGAGTGAGCAAAAAACAAAAACTATCAATGTACTTGGTATAAATTTTCAGTGGCAAGATGAACCTGTTGAGAAAAATCATACTGGAGCGGTTGAGTATTGTAAAGATTTAAATCTTCAAGGCTACAATGATTGGAGGCTACCAAGTTCTGAAGAGTTTTTTGCTCTTTTGGATGACAATAAATCTATTGACGAACATTTTTCGACACAAAATAGAATAAAAGATTTTTGGACAAGTACTCTACTAAAGTTGGACAATAAAAAAGCTTGGAAAGTATCTGCATGGAGCAATACACAATCTTACTATGATAAAAATCAAACCTTTGGTGTTAGGTGTGTTAGAGGTGATACTATAGATGATATACCAAAGGTTGACAAATTATGGCAAGATGATATAGAAAATAGCACCAAGCGTTTTAGTTTGGATGAAGCTAAAACATACTGCCAAACAAAACAAATGAGACTTCCCACTGTCTTTGAGCTTCAAAATATAACTAATGTAGAGTTTAAAAACCTCAAAAAAGATAATTTTTTACCTTATTGGTCCATCACGCCACTCCCTACAGATACAACTTCTTCATTGACCGTTAATTTTTTAACAGCAGGAGTAAGCTTTTCAGACAAAAGTGCAAAAAACTATGTAAGGTGCGTTAAAACAGTAAATCATGCACCCATATCCAAGAGTAGTAAGATAACAATAAATGAAGATGAGATAACAAACATCACTCTTTTGGCAAGTGATATTGATGGAGATACTTTAACCTATACATATACAAATCCTTTACATGGTACTTTAACAGCGACTGCACCAAATTTAATTTATGAGCCTGATAAAAATTATTTTGGCAATGATTCATTTACTTTTAGAGTAAATGATGGTGAATTAGAATCAAAAGAGGTAACTATCGATATCATGATAAACTCTATCAACGATGCTCCTATCGCATCTATCATAGCTTCCGGTACAATTATCACTCAAGGAGAGAGTATCTCATTTGATGCAGTTAATAGCAGCGATATAGATGGAAATATTATAAGCTACAAGTGGGAAATAGAAAGCACTATTTTATCAGATGATAAAAATTTTACTACAGATAATTTTAGTGTAGGAGAACATATTGTTACCCTCTTTGTTACAGATAATAACAATATCGTAGCAACTGATACTATATCTATCATTGTTGAATCTCCAATTGAACCCTTCTTTAAACTGCCAAAAACAGGACAAAATATCTCTTATGCTAATTATGACGATGGATACTACAAGGTAGGATCAAACAGTAATTTTAGCAAAATTTTAGATGTCGTTGTCAACAATAATAGCGGACTAATGTGGCAAGACGATATAAATACCATTGAGGCTAAACATACTTGGGCAGATGCAGCTTATAATTGCGATACTTTAAATTTGGACTCATTTTATGATTGGAGATTACCAACTGCACATGAGCTCTATTATCTAGCAAAAAAGGGTGATGTGATATTGGATACTCCTTTTGGGTTTAAAACTGATGGAGGTTATTGGAGTTCTGGAATGTCTTTAAATAATGCTATATTTGTTGATTTTTCTAATGCTACTGAAGATGTCGTTGATATTGAGAACACAAATTATGTTCGTTGTGTAAGAGATATGAAACCCGACAGCATACAATTTAAATCTAATTTAACTCGTAATAACCAAGTAGTAATTGACCATGTGCATAAATTAATGTGGGAAGACGATTTTAAAAGTAGAAATAAAACTGGTACTTGGAATCAGGCACTTAAATATTGTGAAGATTTAAACTCAAAAACCCATCCTACTATTGGTTTTGGGCCACCTCATATACATATCAATGAGTATAACGATTGGAGACTTCCAAATATACATGAACTCTATTCTATTTTAGAGCCATTTAAATCAAGTCCAAAATTTAACTCCACCTTTTTCTATACACAAAACGCAAATTATTGGTCTTCAACAACATACAATGAAAATTATATATCTATACAAAAAATATATACTATTGATTTTGCATCAGGTAGAGATGAAATTGTTGATTTTAACCAAACATATAATATTCGTTGTGTGAGAGACATACCTTAGAGATAATGAAAGATATAGAGGACTATAAAGGATGAAAAGAACACTTACCCTTTTTGCTATTTTTATGTTTATAAATCTTTACGCACAAACACCTACTTCATATAGTATAAAATTAGGTGCATACAAAGATAAAAACAATGCACTTAAAGATCAAAAAAAAATAGAGTTTGATACTCGTATACATAAAGGTAAAAAATACTTTAGTTTATATACAGGAAGTTTTAATAATAAACAAAAAGCCCATGCAGCTCTACAAAAGGTTAGAAAATCATATAAAGATGCGTATATAGTAAAAACAGCAATTACGCCTCTATCATCGCTTCCTCCAAAAAAAAGAGAGATAAAAATTAAAAAATTAAAATTCAATAAAAAAAATACTAAAAAAATTAATCACTTTCAATTAGGTAAAAAATATTATCAAGCTGGTAATTATGAAAAGGCTATGATGAGCTACGATCGTATGCTCATTAATAACCCAACTAATCAGTTTGTAAGACTAGAGTATGCACGAACACTTTATATGTTAGGTTTTTACCAAAATGCCCAAAAAGAGTTTCACACTGTACTGTTAACAAACCCACCAATAGCTGTACAAAAAAATATCAACTCCTATCTAAAAAAAATAGATAGTTTTGAAAAAAAACACTATTTTTATGGAACCATAGGCGTTGGTATTGCATATGATGATAACTTAAATTTCAATACCTACATGCCAACTACTATTTATGGTGAATTATTATTACAGAATGATACAAACAAAACAGAAGGCTTTTATGAAAATATAAATCTTTCTTTGATGCATATTTACACGGGGAAAAAGTTTAATTGGAGCAACACGCTGTATAACTATAACGAGTTTCAAAATGAAAATATCGATAACATTAATTTTTTAAATTTTATCTCCACAATTTCTAAAAAGTTTGATACTTTACAAATTTCACTACCTATAGGAATAAGTAAAACTTGGTTAAGCGGCTCATCATATAGTTTTAATACATCACTAAAACCTATGCTTGGGCTTATAACTAAATCAACTAATTTGTCTGTTTCGCTTAAATACAAAAGCACAGAGATTTCAAACGATAACAGTAAAAACTATAAGACATTAGGAATAAGAGTATTTTTAATCAAACTTTTTGATAAATTAACCCTATACAGCGACGGCTCTTTAGAAAAAGATGAACGAGAGTATCAAGTAAGATATGATATATCTAAAGATAAAATACAGATCTCAATTGGGGCATATTATCAACTATTTAAAAATAGTTTAATTCACATGGGATATCAATACAATTTTGACAGATATAATGAAACTGATCTGGCACTAGGATATGCAAGAAAAGATGTTAAAAATAGCTACAATACAATATTTAAACAAAAATTGTCAAAAAATACCTCGGCGATACTTCAATTCCAAAGAGTGGAAAACAACTCAAATATAAATAATTATAAATATAAAAAAAATAATTACTCTCTCTCTTATCAACATAATTTTTAAAATTTTGGATAACATGGGATAAATAGGAGATGATAATGAAACTTTTAACACTTATATTATCTATTTTTCTGATATTTGGGTGCTCACCAAAAAGTCTATCGCCGATAGCAGTAAGTGATGATTTTTGGACAGCTCAAAAACATGAGAATATACAAAGAGCAAAAAGCTTTACAGTAAAAGAAGATACAAAAAAAACAACTCTTTATCAAAAAATAAAAATTAAAGCAGTCGATTTTGGTGAAACAAAAAAGAGTGAAAACCAAGCAGAGGTTGCTACAAAACTCTATCTCAAAGGAGATAAAGATATAAATGAAGTTAATTTTCTAACAAAACTAAATAAAACTGACAAAGGCTGGAAAGTCAACATGAGTGAAACTAAAAAAAGTCTCTACTTTGCCATCAGTAAACAAGTTGCCGGAAATTTTGGGAAAATGCTAAAAGATGAATTAGGCAGCATAGACGGCATAAAAGATATTTTTGGAGATATTTTTGAAGGATTCAAACAAATTATCGACAAAAGTCAAACAAAATAAGGAACATGGGTGTACACAATAATAACTCTACTTTTTATCATCATTTTAGTCGCAGGGTTGGTCTGGGCTTATATAAATTATCTAAATGTTAAAGGCGAAAAATTAAAACTAATCAACCAAGGGATTTGTCCAGAGTGCAAACAACAAACGATGGAAGTCATTGATCAAAAAGGTGGAGGATGCTCTGGTACTTCATTTGTAGAATTTAAATGCAGGAGTTGCGACTATACAGACAGCTATAATCTTGGTAGTGGAAGTTGCAATAGCAATAGAGGGTCTTGCAAATCATAATCCAAGTTAAACTTACTCATTTACCCTTTGTTAACCAACTTGACTTATAATTTCACTATCAATAAACTTTAGTCATATCAAGTCAACTACGACTAAAAAGTTTATAAGAGTAGAGGAATTTTAGATGAATAGTATAATCTTGGATATAAAAGATGAAGTTAAAAAAGTTATTGTAGGTCATGAGGAGCTTATTGATGCGCTATTGATTGGTCTTGTTAGTGATGGACACGTTTTAGTTGAGGGTGTGCCTGGACTTGCAAAGACTACAGCTATTAATGCACTCTCAAATGCACTTGGTTTAGAGTTTAAGAGGATTCAGTTTACTCCTGATTTATTACCTAGTGATATAACAGGAACCGAAATATATGATCAAAAAAGTGGAGAATTTCGCGTACGAAAAGGTCCAGCTTTTACCAATCTTCTTTTAGCAGATGAGATAAACAGAGCTCCTGCAAAGGTTCAAGCTGCACTTTTAGAGGTGATGCAAGAGAGACAGATCACGATAGGTGAGCAGACATTTAAACTAGATGATCCTTTTTTGGTTTTGGCTACACAAAATCCAGTTGAACAAGAGGGAGCTTATAGACTTCCAGAAGCTCAGTTAGATAGATTTATGTTAAATGTTATTGTAAATTATAACACAATTGATGAAGAGTTTGAGATCGTAAAGAGAGTAGCTGAAGATACTTTTGGCGTCATTAATAAAGTTGCTGATAAAAAAGCGTTGAAGCAGTTAAAAAGTGATGTTAAGGGCGTTCATGTAGATGATGGTGTTTTAAAATATATCTTACAGATTGTGTTTGCCACTAGAAATAGTCAAAAATTTGGCGTTGAAGATATAGATAACTATATTGAATATGGAGCAAGTCCGAGAGCTTCTATAAATATATATAAAGCTTCAAAAGCGTTAGCACTTCTAAAAGGCAAAGATTATGTTACACCAGCAGATGTAGCTGAGGTTGTGCCAAATGTATTAAGACATAGAATCATACTAAACTATAAAGCAGAAGCAGAGGGTATAAAAACTGATGATATAGTCAAAAAGATAGTACAAACAATAAAAATACCATAAATGAGTACATCATGCAGAGAATAGCAAAAGAGATATTAATCAAGACAAGACGGAAAATTTTTAGCCAAAATCTTGGTAACAATACTACTGCATTTGTTGGAAGTGGTCTTGATTTTAGTGAGCTTAGAGAGTACTATTTTGGTGATGATGTCAGAAAGATAAACTGGAAAGCAACAGCTAAAGAGCAAAAACCATATATAAATCTTTTTACACAGGAGCGGGAACTAAATATAGTCTTAGCATTTATGATAAGCGGTAGTATCTACTTTGGAAGCAAGAGAACAAAACATGAACTTATGGTAGAAGTGTTGTCACTTCTTGGGTACTCTGCACTAAAAAATAGTGACAACATAACAACACTCTTTTTTAGTGAAAAAGAGGAGTATTTTAGAAAACCTACTAAAAATTTAAGTGTATTAAACCAGATAGTACCACAAGCCTTGGAGATAGATACCCTTCAAAAAGAGGTTGATTATGCAAAGTTTTGTGAGTATATGTTAGGTAGAGTTAGGCAAAAATCAATTGTGTTTATAATTGGAGATTTTTCACAAGAGGTTGATTTGTCCCTTTTGTCCGCAAAACATGAGATATACTCTGTGATAGTTAGAGATAGATTTGAAGATGATCCAAAGTTTTTGGGTGAACTTGATTTGATTGATCCTAGTAATTTTGATGAGAGTTCATTTGATTTTGATAAAAAGATGGTTGAAGATTATAAAAAAGAGATTGAACATAGAGATAAAAAGCTACATGGACATTTTTTAGCACACAAAATCCGACATGCAAAGATATACACGGATGAAGAGCCGTTTTATAAACTAAACAATTTAGTGAGATAGAGGTGGAAAAATTAAAAGATATAAAAGCTCTTGTCGATGTGCCTGATTATTCATTGGTAATTTTTATCGCTATTTTAGTGACTGTTTTGACACTTTTAGTGGGTATATATCTATGGGCTAAAAAAGATAAAAGAAGAGTTAGAAGAAAACTTACCCCAAAAGAGATTGCACTACAAAAATTAAAAGAGATAGATTTTAATGATACTAAAGAGTCAGTTTATACATTTAGTGAAAATATGCAAATTTTAGTTGATGAACAAAAGATAAATGATCTTAACAATTTTTTAGAAACCCTTCGGTGCTACCAATACAAAAAGAGTGTACCAACACTTAGTGAGATAGATAAAAAAAAGATGAAAGAGTGGATAGAGGAGGAGATAAATGGCTAATATAGAGTTTTTATATCCTATCTCTTTTTTGATTATCTTGGTATATTTTATCTGTATTAAGTTTTGCAAACAGAAAAATGAGCGACTATTTTTCCCAAATATTGTTATATTTAAAAAAGTTGGCAAAAAGAGTAGTACGCTTTTAAATATTTTAAGATTTTTAGTACTACTTTTTTTGACAATTGCACTTGCTTCTCCATATAAACAAGATGATGTAGTCATTCAAAAAGATCAAGGGTATGAGATATCTCTTATTCTTGATGCTAGTGGTTCTATGAGCGAATTAAATAAGTTTAAAATTGTCAAAGATATCGTTAAGGATTTTGTAGATGAGCGAAAAAGCGACAAACTAGGTCTCACTATATTTGCTGATTTTGCTTATGTAGCTATACCGCTAACTTATGACAAAGAGAGTATCAAAAGACTTCTATCAAGAGTTGATGTAGGAATAGCAGGAACTCAAAGGACTGCTCTTTATGAGGCTCTTTTTATGAGTAGTAAGCTATTTAAAGATTCAACAGCAAAAGAGAAAATTGCCATCTTATTAACCGATGGTGTAGACAATGCAGATACGATTCCTCTTGAAGTTGCTATAAATACCGCTAAGAAATATGGTATAAAAGTCTATGTTATTGGTGTTGGTGGTAGGGGAGATTATAACCCGTATATATTGAAGAAAATTGCAAATGATAGTGGTGGAGAGTTTTTTGAAGCCGATAGTGTTGAGAAACTAAAAAGAATTTATAAAACTATAAACTCACTTGAAAAGAGTGAGATAAAAGTGGATAAATATGTCAAAAAGAGTTACTATTTTCAATACCCTTTAGGAGTTGGACTCTTTTTGATGATGCTCTATTTTATCTATAAAAATAGGAGAAGTTATGCAGTTTGAAAATAGTGAATTTCTCTATCTTTTGTTGCTTGTTTTGCCACTTCTTTTTTTGATACGAAAGGATGCAAATTTATTAGATAGATATTTTGATAAAGACCTATTAAAAAAGATGCGTTACACAAAAGGGGTACTCTCAAAGAGCGCAAGAAACATCATATTTATCGTCTCTTTGGTGTTTGCTATCATAGCGTTGTCTCGTCCTATTTTTGATCTTGGCGAGATAAAGATAAAAACAAGTGATATAAATATTGTTGTTGGATTTGATATATCAAACTCTATGTTTAGTGATGATGTCTATCCTAACCGTTTTGAGTTTGCAAAGATGAAATTTAACCAGTTTTTAGGAGATCTTAAAAGTGCTAAGGTTGCTGTTATAGGGTTTAGTTCTCGTGCTTTTTTAGTTTCACCACTTACAAAGGATTTTAATACACTTAAATTTTTAGTAAAAAACATGAAGTTTGACTATATAAGCTTAAAAGGTACAAGTATCAAAAGTGCGTTAGAAGTAACTGACAATTTACTAGATAAATCCCAAAAAAAAGCTCTACTGCTCTTTACAGATGGAGGAGATAAAAAGAGTTATCAAGAGGAGATAGAGTATGCAAAAGATAGAGGAATCACTGTCTTTGTATATGCAATAGGAACAGATAAAGGGGGAGTCATAAAGACTGAAAACGGGGTTTTAAAAGATAAAAATGGTGATATAGTAGTGGTTAAGATAAATGATGCTATCAAAACACTTGCACTAAAAACCAATGGAGCTTATCTAAAACAGAGTTTAACAAAAAATGATATCAAGCAGTTAGCAGATAACATAAGTGCAAAATTTAAATCAAATGAGAAAAAAGAGCAGACTATAAAAGATACAAAAGAGTTGTTTATTTATCCATTGATGGTTAGTATTTTACTATTTTTGCTCTCTTTTAGCTCACTGCCAAGGGGGATAAGAAGATGAAATTAAAATATATACTGATATTTTTAATACCAATTATTTTAAAAGCATCGCTGTTTGATTTTTTAGATATCAGTGAGGGGGAAAAAGCTTATGATGATAAAAATTATACTAAAGCGGTTAAAGCTTATCAAAATATAGAGAATAAAAATGATGAAGCAAAATATAACTTAGCAAATAGTTACTACAAACAGAAAAATTATAAAAAAGCTAAAGAGTTATATGAGCAGACACAAGAGGATAAGCTCTCTTATCGAAAATGGCATAACATCGGAAACTGTGAAGCTAATCTAGGCAATATTGATGCGGGTATAAAAGCCTATGAAAAGGCATTGAAGATAAAAAATGATAAAGATACAAAGTACAATCTTGAACTTTTAAAAAAGAGAAAAAAAGAGAAAGAGAAAGAGAAAGAGAAAAAAGAAAAGGAAAATAAACAAAAAAAAGATAGCGATAAAAATAGTAAAAAAGATGAGAGTAAAAATAAAAACTCCAAAGATAAAAACAGTAAAAAAAATCAGAAACAAAAAGATGAAAATCAACAGAAGAAAGAAGATAAAAAAAGTCAACAAAAAGAGAACAAAATGAAAGAGTCAAAACCAAAAAAAGATGAGCATGAAGATAAAAAACAAGATATAAAGGCACAACAACAAACTGCTAAAAAAGAGCCAATCAGCGATAAAGAGGTAAAAAAATATTTACAAATATTAGATAAACGAGGGGTAAACACACTTTTATTACCACTAAAATCCAAAGGAGAGACAGATGAAGAGATTAAACCTTGGTAGAGCTTTAGCACTTCTGTTTGTGCCGTATATGTTATTTGCTGGTGTCAAGGCGACATTAGATAGGGTATTGATTTACAAGGGAGATCAAGCAACTTTAACTATCACAGCCGAAGGTAATGATGTAAAGTTTCCACAGATTGATGAGATAGCTGGATTTAATATACTTGGTACTTCAAGTAGTCAAAGTGTAACTTCAATTAATGGCAATACAACTAGAAGTATCTCAAAGAGTTTTGCTTTTGCTCCAACAAAAAGTATCAATATACCACCATTTGAAGTGGTTGTAGATGGTAAAAAATTAAAAACCAATCCACTAAATATAAAAGTTACGAAGCCATCAGCCATGCCAAAAGATGCTCCTGTACAACTAGAGATGAGACTAGAGAAAAAAGAGGCTTATGTCGGTGAGCCTGTGCGTTTGGATTTAATTTTTAAACAACATCCACAGACAAGATTTGACAAAGTAGAGTTGTCTCAGCCTGAATTAAAGGGATTTTGGGTCAAAAAACTTCCAGATGCTATACAATCAACCGAAGATGGATATATCACACAGACTTACAGCTATATACTCTTTGCTCAACAAGAGGGAAAGTTTAATATACCTGCTATTTTTGCAAGAGTTGGAACGATTAAAAGAGGCAGAAGATTTAACGATCCTTTTTTTGATGATCCTTTCTTTAGCTCATTTAGTTCGCAGATGCAGTGGCAAAAAATCTTTAGCAATGAGTCAAAACTAATTGTAAAACCACTACCTGAGAGTCTTGAAGTTTACGGCGATTTTACTATAAATGCTCATGTTGATAAGATAAAAGTCAATGCAAACAAACCAGTAAACTTTACAATTATCATAAAAGGAGAGGGAAATCTTGATGATATTTCAAAATTTGATTTAGATATAGATGGTGCGGTTATATACTCTGATGAACCAATAGTTGAAGCATCTATCGTAAATGGTCGCTATATGGGAGTATTTAAACAAAAAATTGCGATAGTCGCAGATACAAACTATACTATAGAACCTATAAAATTTACCTATTTTGATAAAAAAAGAAACCTTGCAAAAACGATAGAGACAAAACCTTTTGATATAACAGTCAAAGGTTCTAAAATTAAAAAAAATGAAACAATACAGACAAATCAAATAGAGCAAAAGATAGAAAACAGCCCAGTGGTTGAAAATACGACAATCACAAAATCTAACTCAAACCAAAAGTATATTTGGCTTTTTATCGGGTTTATTAGTGGTATTATTTTGACTCTATTGGGATTTATTTTAAAAGATAGATTTAAAAAAGTTAAACCAAAAAAAGAGATTGATATCATAACCCAGATAGAGAGAGCAAAAGATGATAAAACACTATTTTCTATCTTGCTACCTTATGCAAATGAGAGTAAGCTTATCAAAGATGTATTGTCCAAGTTAGAACAAAATATCTATAAAAATAGTCAATTTAAGATAGACAAAGAGGAGTTGATGGAATTTTTTGAGGATTTAAATTGAAGTTAACTTTTTTGGGAACAAGTGCAGGAAAACCTACAAGAGAGAGAAGTTTATCTGCCATAGCTTTAGAGTTTGACCAAGAAAATAAATGGTATCTTTTTGACTGTGGCGAAGGAACACAATTTCAACTTTTAAAGAGTAAGTTATCTATTGGAAAGCTAGATAGTATATTTATAACACACCTTCATGGTGATCATTTTTATGGACTTCCTGGATTATTGGCTTCTAAAAAGATGGATGGGGCATTAAAACCACTCACTCTTTATGGTCCTAGAGGAATCAAAAAATTTATTGATTGTATGCTAGATATAACTAAACAAGATTTAGGTTATGAGTTAAAAATTATTGAATATGAAAATGAACAAGAATTTGTTTTTAACAAATTTAAGATCAAAGTCTTACCACTTATTCACTCAATTGATAGTGTGGCATTTTATATCAAAGAAAACAATATAACCAATAAACTTGATGAAAAAAAATTAAGATCTATTGGGCTTTTGCCCTCTCCTTTGTATGGTCTAATAAAAAAAGGAGAAAGTATCATACACGAAGGGGTGGCGCTTAATCCTCAAACATTTATGACTAATCCAATAAAAGGTAGATCTATCATCATTGCTGGAGACAATAGTAATCCTAATATTTTAGGTGAATATTTACGGAATTTAGATCTTTTAGTGCATGAATGCACTTATACTCAAAAGGTATATGACAACCTTGAAAGAAGAGTGTTACACACAACAGCAAAAGATTTAGGATTGGCTTTGGTAAATTATGGTGTAAAAAACCTCATCGCAACCCATATCAGCCCAAGATATCATAAAGATGGGAAACTTACGATAGAACTCATTTATAACGAAATAAGCTCATCTTACAAAGGAATACTATTTATTGCAAACGATTTTGACACTTATTATCTACAAAGAGATACTCGCCATGTATCACTAACTAGTAACTGATTATCACAGTAGATTTTACCCTCAAATTTATCTCCAATTTTATAGCTTCCAACTCCTTTTGGTGTCCCGCTCATTACAATATCTCCATCAACTAAACTCATAAATTTTGTTATCTCTTTTATCATATCAAGAGGCTTATATATCATAAGTGCATAATTTGCAAATTGAACTAATTTATCATTCACAAAAAGCTCTAAACGAAGCTTTGTCAAATCACTAGAAAAGGGAACAAATTCACTAAATACAGCTGAGTTATCAAAACTTTTTGCCCTCTCCCAAGGAAGCCCCTTCTTTTTCATCTCATTTTGAATATCGGTTTTTGTTAAATCAAGCCCGAAGCCTATAGCACAAATTTTTTGTTTTTTAATTAAAAAACAAATTTCTCCTTCAAATCTTGTATGGTCATTAAAAAAATATAAATTTTGAGCGATTGCAGAATTTGGTTTATTAAAAATTACCATTGTATCTGGTGTCTCATTATTTAACTCTTTTATATGTTCTACATAATTTCTTCCAATACAAATAATTTTTGAAGGAATTAATGTTTTGGCATTATATTTTATGGTTTTCATTAGATTTTACAAAAGCTTTCTATTCACAAACTCTAACAACGGCTCTTCTATCTTACTTCGAATAAAATAACTAATAACCAAAATGATAAATATCGTAGCCAAAGTCACAACCCAACCAAAACTTATGTGAACTGCAAATTTAAAATCAACAAGTGACAACATCGGTCCATGTATCATCAGCATGATGTACTCAGCTTCTCCTAGTTTATAAAATATATTGTTTGCGGGTGCTGGTTTAAATTTGTTATAATTTACCACAGCAACAACCATCAAGAGTGAAGTAACACCAAAGATAAGAACCCTATCTTTATAAAAATTAAGATCAGTATATGAGTGCAAAGCCCCAACAGCAAAAAATACTACAATCGCAAAGAGTAAAAAGAGTCTATATCTTTCTATCTTATAACCATTTTTAAAAAAATAGTACCCCAATGCTCCAAAAGCAAACTCAAGATTGTGAGGACTAAAAACACGATATATAACATCCTCACCAAATATCTGTGAACCTATAAACACTCTATCTATCAAATTAACAGCCGAAACAGCCAATATAGCATACCAAAGAATTTTAAACTTTTTAGAGAGGATAGCAAGACCAAAAATAATTACAAAAAAGACTAAATGTGTTAATACCCAGGTAATGACAGCGATTCGAGGATGACCAAACCACATTACCATAGTTTGCCAAATTTTATCCGCTTCTAGTCTTGCTATACTAGAGTGAATTTCAGGATTAACATACCAGACTATTAGTCCGGGTATTGCTATAATAAGCCAGTAAGTCAAAAAAATCCTAGAGAGCGTTTTAATCATGTACTCTTTGTATCCTGATTGATTTTCGATATATTTGTTAGATGTATAAAATACTGTAAATCCCATCAATACAAAAAGCATATCTTCTCCAACCTCTCCAAAAGTAAAAAAGTTGCCAAAAAGAGACCCTCCACTGATCTGATAGTGTTGAGTTGCATGATAGACCATAAGTATGGCAGCTAAAAATGTATATAAAATCTGCAAACTCACATAGGTTGGTGTTTTTCGTAAATCCATTATATTCTTCCTTATTAAACAATTATTCTACCCAATTAATATAAATAAATAATAAAACATAAAATTATTAAGGATATCATTACAATACTATATTAAATAGAAAAGGATACACACATGAAAGTACTTTTAAAAAAGAGCGATAAAGCTGAACCATTTTCATTTAGTTTTGTAGCTGAGGATAAAACTATCGTAAGAAGTGAAAATTATAAGATTAAAGCGAGTGCCGTTAATGGTATAGAGTCTGTAAAGAAAAACTCTCAAGAAAGCTCAAGATATGAATTAAACACAGCTAAAGATGGTAGATTTTATTTCAATCTCAAAGCATCAAATGGACAAATAGTAGGAACAAGCCCTATGTTTAAAACAGAGGCTGATCGAAGCGAAGCTATAAGCGCGCTAAAGACAAATGCTCCATCTGCACCAACACAAGAGGTATAAAAATGTCAGTGATTTTTCACTGGCATTCTAAGTTTTTATACTTTTTACGGATATACATAACAAACTTATCAACCTCAGCTTGAAGGTGTTTTAAATTTTTTGTGTTATCTATCACAAAATTTGCAAGAGCTTTTTTTTCATCTATTACCATCTGTGCTTTTATCCTATTTTGTGACTCTTTTTTACTCAAACCTTCTCTGTCAACCAATCTCTGTAACTGTTGCTCTTTTGTACAATATACCAAAACAACTTCATCGATATCATAGTTTCTATTTTCAAAAAAGAGTGGAATATCAACGATATACGGCACATTTTTACTCTCACAAAAAGAGGCTTGTTTTTGGATCTCTTCTTTGATAAGTGGATGCAAAAGTGCTTCTAACTTTAGTCGCTCATTTTTATCTGCAAAAATTAGCGAACCAAGTTTTTTACGATCTACCCTGCCCTCACTTATGTACTGCGAACCAAATAGATTCTTTATTTCACTTACATGAGTTTCTAACATCTGATGAGCAATTTTATCTGCATCTATGATCTTAAATCCATACAGACTAAGAAGAGAACAAACGCTACTCTTGCCAGTAGCAATACCTCCTGTTAGTGCTATAGCATTGGTAAAACTCAATTTTTAGCAATTCCCAATAGCTCTTTTTTTACAAATGTAGGCAGAGCAAAAGAGGCTCTTTGTATATCACTATTGTAGTATTTTAATCCTTCTATAAGATCTGCTCTTTGGAGAATTATATCTGCTGTTGGATGATATTTTTTTGAAGCTAAGATAAAATTCCAATTAACACCAGGATAGGTAATCATCTCATACCGATAAGGCATAACTATACCAAAAAGTGACCCCATCTTTTTAAGTATCTTTTTATGTTCATCCATAGCTACAAACCAGCTACTTCCCTGCACCGATATCAAGCCATCATCTTTTAAAACACGATTAGCTTGTGCATAAAATGTAAGATCAAAAAGTCCTGATGAGTGATTTTTATCATCAGTTGAATCAACCAAAATGATATCATAACTCTTATCTTTAGCATTTGCGATAAACTCAACACCATCACCGATAGTAAGGTTTAATCTAGGATTTTTAAAAACTTCATCTACTCCTAAAAAGTACTCTTTACAGACTGAGATAACTTCTTGGTCAATCTCTACCAAATCAACCGTGATATCAGGATGTTTTAAAACTTCTCTAGCAGTTCCTCCATCACCTCCACCAATAATCAAAACTTTTGTAGGTTCCCTATGAGTGCAAATTGGTACATGAGCTAACATCTCATGGTAGATAAATTCATCTTTTTGACTCATCATAGCATTTGCATCAAGTGTCAAGATATTCCCCAAATCTGCACTTTTATAGACCTCAATATGTTGATAGTTACTCTTTTTTTCGTAGATCTTCTCTTGCACTTTTATGCTCTGTTTAATAAAGCCTTGTTCTTCTTCAAAATACATATATTCCCCTATATTTTATAATAAGCGAAAATTTTACCATAAATATTAGCAACCTACAATGAAATTATAAAAATTGTACCTTTACCGTCTGTTTTCATATCAAGTTTTCCATTCATTTGCTGCTGGATAATAGTCTTTGCTATATAAAGTCCTATACCGTCGCTATCTTGTTTGGTACTAAAATATGGTTCAAAAATTTTATCTTGATATTTTTTGTCTATGCCACCTGCATTGTCACTAATGGTTATAGTTGGTTCGTTTATCACTACTTTTATGTATGCTTCTTTTACATATCTCTCCATTATGACATCTCTAGCATTATTTATGATATTTAGTATAACTTGTTCAAACTCGTTTTTGTTCGAATAAAAGGTAAAAGGTTTTAACTCTTCTATCTCTATCATTATATTTTCATTTTTTAGAGAATGTGCTGTGATAGAGAGTGCATTTTTACACGCTGTTTTGATGTCAAACTCCTCTTTTGTTTTGGCTGGATTATAAAAGTTTCTAAAATCATCAATTGTTTTTGACATGTATGTAAGTTGTTTTTTTGCTTCCTCTAATTTACTTTCAACCACTTCGGAGTTTTGACTATTTTTTTTAATATTCATAAAAATAAATCCAAGATGAGTCAATGGCTGTCTCCATTGATGAGCGATACTTGCTATCATCTCTCCAATGCTAGCAAGTCTTGATTGTTGCAGTAGTAGACTCTGCTGTGCCTGTTTTTCATCGTAAAGTAACTTTATCTTATAGGTAAGCGCTAAAGATAAGAGTATAGCTTCAATTGAAAATGCGATATGTAAAAATGGAAAACTATTATCAATAATACTTGTCAAACCAGTGTAGACGATTATTGATGTTACAATTACCATGTTCCACCCAATATAAAAAAGATAATAAGGTCTACTCTTTTTTTCTATCAAACGGTTTGATTCTGAAACAACCAACCAAATAGGTACAAATATCGGTATAAGCCCGGTGATGATATTTTGTCCTAGAACCAGAGTAATTACTATATCTATCAGTGAAAGTCTTATTATTATTTTGATTAAGAGATCTAACTCTTTTGACTCTTTTGTATGTAAAAACTCTCTTATAAATAACATAGAAAACAGAAGCAAAAGAACATGTGATAAAGAGTGCAATCTTAAACTCTCAACTCCATAAATAACATTAAATGGTGAGATATATAGACTCTCCAAAGTCACCAAAAAGAACAAAACAGATAGTTGTGCTAACGCGTAAAATAGATATTGTTTATCTTTAGAGTAGAAAAATATAGACAGATTATACGCAACAACTGAAAAAATCATGCCAAGAGAGATAGCAGAGATAATAACCGAAGATAGAGGATAATAGGAGTATATACGGGGTTCAACAAATAGTAGATCTTTATGATGATAAATTGCCACTAAAAATAGTATACCAATTGCACCAAGCTTTATTTTAAGTATTTTATCCATGATAGAGATTTATCTTGTATCCAATCTTTGAATGATTTACAATACTCTCTTTTGAGATTTTTTTGCGTAAGTTTTTTACTAATGATTTAAGTGCATCTTCGCTCATATAGATATCATTCCAGACATAGGATTCTATCTCTTTGTATGTAACGATTCTATTTTTTTGATTGACCAAGAGGGTTAAAAATGCTACCTCTGATGATGTAAGTTTCACAAAGGTATCTTCATTTAACAAAGATTGATTAAAAGCATCAAAATAGTGACTTGATGTTAGTCTAACAACACTAAAATTTCTATTTTTTATTCTCTTTGCACACTGTTCTAGCGCTTCATTTAAACTCTCCTCTTCAATTGGTTTTGTTAGATACTTGACAAGATTTAGCTCTATAGCTTGAAGTAAATAGTTTTGATCGGTAAATGCTGTGGTGATGATTATGGGAGTAGTATCATCACTCTTTCGAATCTCTTTACATAGCTCTAAACCACTCATCTTAGGCATTTTTATATCTGTTATGATGATATCTGGTTTTTTGTCATGATAGGTTTTAAGTGCCTCTTTGCCATCTTTTGCTTCATAAATTTCTAAAAATTGATCAGATAAAAATTCAATAGCATTTTGACGGATAAGATGCTCGTCTTCAACATATAAAAGAGATAAATTAAATTTTTTTTCTATTTTGTTCATCTTTACACTTTTTTAACACCTTTTTCTGTTATGATACTATCAACTTAAACTTAAGTTTATATTTTAAATTACTAACTAGGATAAGATATGAAAAAAACAAGACTACCTATCTATCTCTTGCTACTAATTTTACTTTTTAGTGGATGCATAGAGAGATACGACTATAAAGGTTGTAGCAAGCCTATATACCTCTCATACGAAAAGTTACGAAGCAATTATCCAACCATAAAAGAGTCAAAAGAGATTGAAAAAGCTGGAAAAATTTATGTTTATGGTGATTTGCTTTTAATAAATGAAAAAAACAAGGGTATTCATATCATAGACAATCGCGTCAAAGAGACTCCTGTTGGAAAAAGTTTTATAGAGATTCCTGGAAATATTGACATGGCTGTCAAAGATGGTTATCTTTATGTTGATAGCTATACTGACCTTGTTGTTTTAGATATCAGAGATATTGACAATATCAAAAAGGTTTACCAAATAGAGGAAGTTTTTCCATATTATCCCTATCAGTCACTTAGCCAAAAAGATTTAGACAAGAACAGATGTGGTTACGATAAAAATCGTGGTTTTATAATTGGTTACAGATAGGAGATGATCATGCAATATTTAATGGCGCTAGTTTTAACCCTATTTTTAATAGGTTGTGGTGGCTCTGGTGGATCATCAAGTCCAGTGGGAGATTCATCACAAGGTAGTAGTAGCACTGGAAAGGGTGGCTCTATGGCTAGATTTGTAGTTTCTGGAGATTATCTCTATGCGCTAAATAAAAGAGAGTTAATAGCACTTGATATCACAAATGCGGATAAACCATCTCCTTATACAAGAGATAGTGTAAACTTTGATGTTGAGACGCTTTTCTCTTATGGAAATTATCTCTATATTGGGGCTGAGAGTGGAGTCTATATCTACACTAAACCTACCCCTAGCAAAAGTATGAGAGAAGTTTCTAGATTTACACATGCTAAAAGTTGTGATCCTGTTGTTGTAGAAGATGGTTTTGCCTATGTTACACTTAGTAGTGGAAGTAGCTGTCGTGTTAATAGTGTTGAAAATTCTCTTCAGATATTAGATATCAGTGATCCATTAAATCCTATCATGTCAAAGAACAGTGATGGAATTGACAATATCAGACAAATGTATGAGCCAAAAGGGCTTGGAGTTGATGGAGATACTCTTTTTGTTTGTGATGGCAAGGGTGGATTAAAAGTATTTAATATAGAAAAAAGTGAGAGCAATGAGACAAATCAAACCAATATTAATCTCACCTACGATCGAGATAGCTCACTGTCTGAAATAAATTGTTATGATGTCATACCATACAATAAAAACTTAATCATCAGTAACGATGATGATGTACGACAGTTTGATTATTCAAAATTTCCAATGATTGAATTAGGTAGAAT
>CAYUSV010000017.1:0-25334 GCA_964447385.1 uncultured Campylobacterales bacterium
GATAGCATTTAAATAAAAGGTCATATTATGCAAGAGAAAGATGTATCAAATATTGTAGTAACCGATTATGCGGGAAAACTTGCTCGTACCTTTTTATATAATCCGTTAACTCCAATCTTAGCGGTGTTTTTGTTAGCGATTGGGTATCTATCTTTGGTTGTCATGCCAAGAGAAGAGGATCCTCAAATCGCTATTAGTGGTGGTACTGTTATGGTAGTACTTCCTGGGGCTACTCCTAAAGAGGTTGATAATGTTATCATCAAACCATTAGAGCGAAAACTTCGTGAAATTTCGGGTGTTGAGCATATCTATGGCGTGGCTACAAATAATGTAGGAATTGTAAATGTCATGTATAAGATTGGTGAAAATAGAGAGGATTCAAATCTTAAACTTTATGATAAAGTGATGCAAAATATGGAGCTTTTACCAAAAGGGGCTAGTCAGCCTTTGGTTAAACCTTTTGATATCGATATTGATGTTCCTATCGTGACAGTTGCCTTTTATCTCAAAGATTCATCAAAACTTAAAAATGTTGATCTATTTAAAAAAGTTCGAGATATTCAGCAGAATTTTAATGAGATTGAAAATGTTTCAAAAACTACACTTAAAGGTGAGCATAAGGAGCAGTTTAATGTGGAGGTAGATCTTCATAAGCTTTCAGGCTATCATCTCTCACTTGGACAGATTATGGACGCTTTGAAGAGTCTGGCTGTAAATGTTCCTGAGGTTAAAAATCAGATAGATGATGGGAAGATTGTGATTTTTGGAGTTAAAAATGCAATTAATAGTGTTGAAGATGTTGGAAATGTAATTGTAGCCTCTTATATGGATTCACCAATTTATCTTAAAGATATTGCAAATGTTGAAAAATCATATGATGTGCAAAATTATAAATCTGCTGAAATAGTTTTTAAAGATACAGATGAGTTTAGTAAAACAAAAGATCAAATTACATTAAGTGTATCAAAACTAAAAGGGACAAATGCCGTAAATGTATCTTCTGTTGTTTTAGAAAAACTTGCAACTTATGAAGAGAGTTTAAAAAAAGATGATATTGGTTATATCGTAACTAGAAACTATGGCAGTAGAGCTGATGAGGCGGTTAATGAATTGGTGCAACATCTTGTTGTTACGATTTTTATTATTGCTATTGTGTTAGTTATCGCTCTTGGGTGGAGAGAGTCTTTGATAGTTACTTTTACAGTTCCTGCAATTTTAGCTATTACTCTTTTTATAGCTTATCTAACTGGACAGACTATAAATAGGATTACTCTTTTTGCATTTTTGTTAAGTCTTGGGCTTTTGGTAGATGCAGCTATTATTGTAATTGAAAATATTCATAGACATATGCACGACCATGACGAAGTTGATAGAGAGAAATCAGAGATTATGATAACAGCAACCGATGAGATAGGAGCACCAACAAATATCGCGACACTAGCTATCATTTTGACAATGGTTCCGATGGCCTTTGTAGGTGGCATGATGGGTGAGTTTATGAAACCAATTCCTTACAATGTTCCGGTTGCACTTTTTGCTTCATTGGTTGTAGCTTATATATTTACTCCATATTTAGCAAACTTGATGTTAAAAAAACCAAATATGCATCATCATAAACACCATTTTCAAAAAGATAAATTAGAGGATAAAAAATCATGAAGTGGCTAGAAGATCTAATATATAGTATTAATGGAAGTGGATATAAAAGGTTAATGGTTATTGTGCTTACATTTGTGGCACTTGGACTCTCAATTTTGTTATTACCTTTTGAATTAGTCAAAGCTAGAATGTTACCTGGAAAGAGTACTAACACATACTCAATTTATGTTGATACACCAACTGGAAGCTCTATAAATGAGACAAAATCTGTTACGGGCTGTGTTTTAGATATTTTAAAACAGGAGAAAGAGGTTATTAATGTAGAGGTTTTTTTAGGGCAGGGGTCACCTTTGGATTATGCAGGTCTGGTTAAAGGCTCAACTCTAAAGCAGAGTGAAAATGTTGCTGAAATGGTGATAAATTTAACAGATAAACATCATAGAGATGAACCATCTTTTTTAATGGTAAAGAGACTTAGACCAGTAATTTTACAAAAGTGTCAATCAAATCCTGATATAAGCATCAAGATGATTGAGCAGCCAGCAGGACCGCCGACTCTAGCCTCTATTGTTGTTGAAGTGTATGGACAGAGTGAACAATCTATTCGAGATATGTCTTCTAAAGTTTCTAAGATCCTCTCTCAGACTAAAGGTTTAGTAGATGTAGATATTATGCAAGATGAGATATTTACCAAATATGAGTTGATAGCAGACTCTGAGAAGATTAGCAGATCAGGTGTTTCGTTGGAACAGTTAAATAATATACTCTATTTAGCATTTGAGGGTATGGGAATTGCTGTTAAAAATTCACAAAACTCTCCTGATCAGATACCTATCTTTTTAGTTTTAAGTGATGAGAGTAAGAAGCTTAGCTCTTTTTCTAAAGAGGCGTTAGAGTCAAAGCTCTCATCTTTGCGTCTTATGAATAAAAAAGGCATGATGGTACCTGTAAATGAGCTTGTTGAGGTGAAACAGACACAAAGCTCTCCAACGATTTTTTCTAAAAATTTAAGAAAAATGGCAAATGTTTTGGCAGAGACGGATATGGTTAGTCAGCTTTACCCACTATTAGATGCAAGAGAGAAGATGATAGAGGTTTTTAGTAAAGATTATGAAGTGACAAAAGTATCTGGCATGTCAACTTACATGTTTGATCTGAATTTGATAGATAAAAAAAATGGTGAAAAGTTTTTACTTCGTTGGGATGGTGAGATGAAAGTTTCACTAGATACTTTTAGAGATTTAGGAGGTGCTTTTATAGCAGCACTTGTGCTAATTTTCTTATTGCTTGTGATCTATTATAAAAGTTTTGCGATTAGTGGAATTATATTAGGTGGTAGTTTTTTATCTATCATTGGTGTGCTTATCGGTCATTTTGTTGCAGATCTGGTTACTGTTGAGACATTCTTTTTGACTGCAACATCTTTAATCGGATTTATAGCGCTTATGGGGATTAGTTCTAGAAACTCACTTTTGCTCATTGATTTTACAAAAGCTCTTATCGAAAATAAAGGAGTTGATAAACAAAAAGCGATTGCCATTGCTACTGCAACTAGAGCTAAGCCGATACTTTTAACAGCAATTGCTATAATTTTAGGTTCTGCTCTTTTGGCAACTGATCCTGTGTTTGGTGGGCTTGGTGTGGCGTTGATTTCCGGTACTGTTGCTGCTGTGGCTGTTTCACTGATCTTTGTACCAGTATTGATGTATAAGACTAAAGCGATATGATTTAAAGATGGGAGTATTAAAGGTACGGGCATAAAGCCTGTACCTTTATATTATATAACTTATAGAGGTGTTACATTTTCGGCTTGTGGACCTTTTTGACCTTCTCCGATTTCAAATGTCACTTGCTGACCTTCTGCTAGAGAAACACGACCTGCGCCCTGTGAGTTTACTTGACGAAAATGTACAAATACATCTTGACCGCCATTTTCTTGCTGGATAAATCCATAACCTTTTTCTTCATTGAACCATTTTACAGTTCCGTTTAACATTTCTGCCATTGTTGTACCTTTGTAGGAAAATACACTTCTTATAGAAGTGGAATCAAAATTGGGGAGTTTTTTCTTCTTTGTAGTTATAATTTGCTATATACTAAAGATGAACTCAAATCTCATTTTTCATCGAAATGCATTATAGCTGTTTTTTTTATATTTTACAACTCTGAGTGGAACTTTCTTTAAAAAAATGTATAAAATTTTAAATTTTACAAAGAACTTGATACAATACTGGCTATTATTACAGCTAAGGACAAAGATGAAAAGAGTGGCATTTATTTTTCCAGGACAGGGTTCACAATCTATAGGAATGGGTAGAGATTTTTTTGATGCTTGTGATGTTGCAAAAGAGATGGTTGAGAATTCTAGTGAAAAATTAGGTTTTGATTTCAAAAAGATTTTATTTCAAGAGAATGATAAATTGGAACAGACTGCATATACTCAACCTGCTATTTTGCTTGTGAGTGCCATTGCTCATAAATTATTTGAAAATGAGATGAACATCAAGCCAACTTTTGCACTAGGACACTCACTGGGTGAATTTTCAGCACTTTGTAGTGTTGGCGCACTCACTTATCTTGATGGTGTATCTCTCGTTCGTCAAAGGGGTAAATTGATGAGCCAAGCTTGTAGTGGCGTTGATGTTGGCATGATGGCGCTTATCGGTTTGGATGATGCTAAAGTTGAAGAGATAACATCTAAAGCAAGAGAAGAGGGCAAAAAAGTATGGGCTGCAAACTACAATAGTGACGGACAGATAGTAGCTGCGGGAATCAAAAGTGATTTGAGCTCTTTAGAGCCTGTTTTTAAAGAGGCAGGTGCTAAAAGAGCACTTCTTTTAAACATGTCTGTAGCAAGTCATTGTCCACTGCTTGAATCAGCAGTAGAGCCACTAAAGATAAGCATGCAAAATGTTATAAAAGATGAATTTATAGCGCCAATTATCTCAAATGTTACAGCTTGTGGTTATCAGACTAGAGATGAGGCGATTTCAGTTTTGGCACAACAGCTTGTTAAACCAGTTTTATATAAACAGTCAATTCAAAAATTTGAAGCAGATGTTGATCTGTTTATCGAATTTGGAGCAAATGTGCTAAAAGGGTTAAATCGCAGAAGCACTAAAAAACCAACTCACTCTATAGTAGATATGAAATCACTTCAAGAGGCATTTGAACTAATAGCATGAAAGTAGCTATATCTCAAATCTCACCAAAACTTAGCCGTGACAATTTTGATTTGCATGAAAATGCTATTGCTGAGGTTACTAAAATTGCTGATGTGATTGTCTTTCCAGAGTTATCTATGAATGGATACATGTTGATGGATTCAGTTTATGAAGATGCGTTTTTACTCAGTGAACTCTCTATTTTTGAGGAGTTAAGCCAAGATATAGATATTCTTATAGGTGCTGCTACCAAAGAGGAGCATAAGATATATAACTCTGCTCTTTATTATAGTGAGGGTAAGTTGATAAATATTCACCATAAAAATAATCTTCCAAATTATGGTATGTTTGAAGAGTCTCGTTTTTTCTTTGAGGGTGATACGCTTAGATATTTTCATAGTCGTTTTGGGAAAGTTATGAGTGTAGTTTGTGAAGATCTTTGGAGCTCTAAAATCATTGATCAGATTTCTGTGCAAAAACCTGAAATTGTCTATGTTATAGCAAATTCTCCATCTCGCGGTTTTAAAGATGGTGAGCTTGAAATTGAGATAAAATGGCGACGAATACTCTCTACGACTGCGATCTTATCTGGGGCCAATGTGGTGTTTGTAAATCGTGTTGGGTTTGAAGATGGGCTTGGATTTTGGGGTAAGAGTATGATATTTGACCCATCAGGAGCAATTTTATATAGTGCAAAGATGTTTGAGAGAGATATGATTATAGGGACATTAGACCAAGGACTCTCTAAAGTTCAAAAATATTTATTAAGGACAAGTTAAAGATGAAGATTGCAATTATGGGTGCGATGATTGAAGAGATAGAGCCATTGTTAGAATTTTTAGACGATTATGAGATGAGTGAAGTCGCTGGAAATAGATATTATAGTGGTGAGTATAAAGGTTTGGAACTTGTTATTGCTTATAGTAAAATTGGTAAAGTATTTGCTTCATTGACTGCCTCTACTATGATTGAAAAATTTGATGCGAAGATGTTACTTTTTAGTGGTGTAGCAGGTGCAATCAATCCTAATTTAAAAATTGGCGATCTTATCGTGGCTACAAAACTTTGTCAGCATGATCTTGATATCACCTCTTTTGGACATCCATTTGGGTATGTGCCAGAAGGTAAAGTATTTGTTGAGAGTAACAAAGAGCTTTTAGAATTATCTAAAGATGTTGCTAAAGATTTAGGCAAAGATTTAAAACAGGGTATAATTGCCACAGGTGATCAATTTGTTGCAAACCAAGAGAAGAAAGAGTGGATTGGTGAAACTTTTGGGGCAGATGCATTAGAGATGGAGGGTGCTTCAGTGGCTGTTGTGTGTGATGCTTTGGATGTGCCATTTTTTATACTTCGCTCTATTAGTGATAGTGCAGACATGGATGCTGGGTTTAGTTTTGATGAGTTTTTAAAGAGTTCAGCAAAAGAGAGTGCAGAGTTTGTTATCTCTATGCTTGATAAATTGTCAAAAAAGTGACATATACATGATAGAGATTAGTAAGAAAATTTTAAGAACAGTTGGTCGTACTAATGCAAAATATGATCTTATCTGTGAGGGTGACAAAGTACTTTTGGGGCTTAGTGGTGGTAAAGATTCACTAACTTTAGCTCATACTTTAAACAGACAAAGACGAGTTGTTCCATTTGAGTTTGAGTTTTTGGCAGTGACTATTGATTATGGTATGGGGGAAGATTTGACTGTTTTGAGTGAACACTGTAAAAAGTACGATATACCACATGAGGTGATTAAAACTGATATCTATAAAACAGCTCAGGAGAAGATCCGTGAAAATTCTTCGTTTTGTAGCTTTTTCTCTCGCTTAAGAAGGGGTGCATTGTATCGCGTGGCACTTGAAAAAGGTTTTAATAAGGTAGCTTTGGGACACCATCTTGATGATGCTGTAGAGAGCTTTTTTATGAATTTTTTATATAATGGAGCTTTAAGATCTATGCCTCCTATCTATAAAGCAGAAAATGGATTACATGTCATTCGTCCTTTTATAATGATTCGTGAGAGGCAACTTATAGATGCAGCTCATAACAATAATCTTCCTTTGATTGGAGATGAAGCATGTCCTGGTATGAAGTTTGAGGTCAAGATGCCATATGCAAGAGCAAAGACAAAAGAGCTTTTGTATAATCTTGAAAGGGATCATGATAAACTTTTTGTATCATTAAAAGCTTCATTTGAGCATATTCATCAGAGTAGTTTTTTTGATAACGAAAAATTGGAGCGTTGAGATGTACTATAAATTATTGATTGTTATGGCTGTTTTTTTTAGTGGATGTACAGAGGTAGATACGGAAAAGTTAAAAAAGATGAATGCATCCAAACTTGTTGAGGTAAATAGCACAAATACAACAACTAAGTCAGTGATAGATACAAATGAAACTTTACCAGTTTTTATCAAAGAGGTAAATAGTACAAACAGCACAAACTCTACTGTAGAAAATGTAGTCAGCTTAGATGAAAAAGAGAAAAAGAGTGATGAAAACTTAACTGCTGTTTTGCCAGTTGTCCCTGTTGTTCCTTTGGTTACAAGACTAAGCGAATCAGAACAAAAATATAATTTGGCTTTAAAAGAGATTGAAAAAGATATCAAACTCGCACAGATGGGTGTTGATCATGATCTTAATATCGCAAAAGTAGAGAGTGATAAAGCAAAAGAGCTTAAATTAAAAGAGTTGGAGTTTGCTAAAACAGATATGCAAAATAAGTTAGAGATGATTAAGGTTGAGTTGAAAATTGCACAAGAAGCAGAGCGCACAAAGCTACTTTTGCAAAAACAGTTACACCAAAAAGAGTCCGAAGATGCAAAATTAGAGCAGAGCCTTGCACAAGAGAGAGAAAAAAATAGAGCTATTAATGAGCAGAGAAAACTGGAATTTTATAAAATTATTGCTGCTATTGTAGGGTTTTTACTTTTATTTGTTTTATTGATTTTTTATCTATTAAGAAGAAAAGCACATCAGAGCAAAGTTAAGATGCACGAAGATGGATTAAATCAACAGATGCAACTTAAAATCCTTGAACATCAGAGTAAAAATTTAGATAAAATGTTGGACATTGTCACATCAAAAGGTGTCTCTAAAGGTGTTGAAAAAGAGTTGTTAACTACGATCAAAGATTCTCAGAAAAAGACGTTAGTTTTTGATGAGAAACCAAAAAAAGGGTTGATTTTTAAGAAATAAATGACCTTTGTTATCTTAGTTTAGTAAAGCTTTTCTCTTTTTCAATCTCTTGGTTTTTTAGTTTACTTAGTAGTTTAAAGGTAAAAATACTTGATATCGCGATAAACACTGCTAAAATAGTCAGTTTTAATATATTAACATCTGTGTAAGTATGTTCAGTTGTTAAAATATAAAAGATATTTAAAAGAGCAGCACTCTGTAGTAAAAGTATGGCAACTGGTGTAAGTAGTGAGGTTTTTTGATGCATGTTTATCTCCCATATTCTACGGTGAATATCGACAGTACTATAATCTTTTTTAGTTTTATTTAGTTACCATGCTTCTTATAAATAAAAAAGGAGGTTGTGATGGCTGGAATCAAAGATTTAGCGTCGGTTAAGCTGATAGGTTCGATTTTAAAAAAAGGTAAAGATAAATTAACAACTCTTTTGGTAGATGATTTACCTAAAAAAGAGCCTTATGAGGAGGAGATACAAGTTCAAAAAAAAGAACCATCTATTGAAGTTGTAAAACCAAGTACAAAGGTAGATGAATTAAAACCTGAAGTTGAAAAAGAGATCAAAGCAGATGAAAAAGCTCTGCAAGAAGAGTTGCCTAAAAAAGAGGTTGTAGAAACTAAAATAAAAACAGAAACTAAAAAAAGCCCTCCAGCAAAAAAAGAGGGTCCAGGAGCCAAGAGAGCCGCAAAAATAAAACTCTATACTAAAGATGTAAAAAAACACTATGGCAGTGTAGATGTAGAGTTTTTAGAAATTATAGTCAAAAATTTAGGTCCTTCTATATACAGAAGAGATGCAGAGTCTGTCTCATGTGGTGATATAAAAGAGTTAGATACTGTGCGTAAAAACTTTTTGATAAAAAAGCTTGGATTTGATAAAAGTGAAAAAGAGATGTTAGATAGTGAAATTCAAAAAGTTTGTGAAGCGATGAAAGGTACAAGGACTAAGTATCGTGCAACTTTTTATTATATCTTAGCTAAAAATCTCAAAAAAGAGTCAGCACTAAGCTGATACTAACTCTTTTATAGTCTCGATGAAACGGCTGTTTTCATTGAGACATTTTGCTACTATATACTCACTGTATCCTAGCTCTTTGGAGACTTCTCTATACTCAATATCAAGTTCAAATTCTGTCTCAGAGTTATCTAAAATAAATGATAGAGGGTAGATGATGACCTTTTTATTTGAGATCTCTTTTAGTTTATCTTCTAGTGAAGGCTCTAGCCACTGCATAGGTCCTACTTTTGATTGGTAAGCTAGGTGGATATTTTTAAAATTTATCTTTTGCTCTTGGAGCATAGTTGATAAAATATCTACATTTTCAATGATCTCTTTTTGGTAGCTATCTCCATTTTGTATGATTTTTACAGGAAGAGAGTGTGCTGAGAAAATAAGGTCAAAATCTTCTATATTTTTATCTGTTAAAGCTATTTGAATTTGATCTATAATCGCTTGATTGTATGTTTTGTTTTTGTAAAAACGGGAGAATAGTTTGAGATTTGGTGAATAGTTCGCCTTTGATAGAGCTTCATAAAAATCTTCTACCGAGGATTTTACTGTTGTAGTTGAGTATTGGGCATAGAGTGGAATAACTATAATATCTTCAATACCTTTAGCCTTTAGCCATTTGGCTTGGCTAAGTGCATATGGTGGAGTGTATCTCATTATATTTATTACTTCATAATTTGGAAAAGCTTTTTTAACATTTTTTAAAAAAGTCTCTGTGTGATTTAGTAGTGGAGATCTTCCTCCTATCTCTTCATAGCTCTCTTTTGCTTCACTTTTCCTGCCGGCAATAATTCTTGAAGCTATATAACTTCTTAGAAGATTGCTTTTTACTGTGATAATATTTTTGTCATTAAACATGTTTTTTAAAAAAACTTCAACTTCTTCAAGATCTTTTGGAGCTCCCATGTTTAGAAAAACAATCGCTTTTTTCATACTCTTTGATCCATCTTTCCAACAGCACATGAGATAAAGCTTTTGGCTTTTACTCCCACTCCTTCAAATCTTCCAATCTTCTCATCACAAAGAGGATAACCTAATTTTTTCATCTTTTTTCTAAATAGCATCTCATCAAACTTTTCATCAGTTTCGATTGTAATCACTCTTGGAGTTACATCAAGATCAATTTTTATATCGTTAAAATCATCTTTGAGCGCTTTTTTAACACTATTTGCACAACCACTACATTTTATGTTAAGTACCTTAAAGTCTTTTTTAATTACAGCCATATTTTAAATCCCTTTTGTTCTTTTAGTAGTTGGATTTTACCATTATGCGCCTTGATTATTTCAAGTGATAGGTTCAATCCCAACCCTGTGCCTTTTAGTTTAGTAGTCTCAAAAGGTTCAAATAAAACAGTCTCATCTTCGATAGCTTTTCCACTATCTGTGACGGTAATTATGTTGTTTTTATCTTCATTGTAGTGTTTAAATGTGATTTTTCCATCTTCAAACTCATCCTCTTCGATCGCATCAATAGCGTTATAGAGAAAGTTTTGCATCACGATAGATAAAAGATCAAAATCTCCGTCTATTTTACAATCTTTAAAATCAACACTAAGCTCTATATCTTTACTCATAGCATAATTTTCAAAAGCATCTTCTATCTCATCTTGAAGTTTTAGCAGTTTAAACGACTCTTTACTTATCGATGTACCTTTTGTAAATAGAAGAGTTGATTTTATGATACGCTCAACTCTATAGATAGATTTTTGAATTTCAAGAACAATTGATCTGTTTATTGGTTTGACACGATTTTTGAGTGTGCTTGTCAAAAGTGAAATAGCACCTATTGGGTTTCGTATCTCATGAGCTAAGTGAGCTGCTATTTTTCCCATCGAAGCTAAGCGTTGGGATCTTTTTTGTTGAGTGATATCCGTAGCTGATATGATGAGTTTTTTTGATGCTTGTATGCTTTTTATAAGATAAATTTTGTTTTCAAACTCAATTTCACTAGTTAAGAGATTACTATCTATGAGTGTTATAAGTGCACCTGCTTTTTTTGCTTCACTATTTTGGATAAAAATTTCACCATTGTCGTGAAAAACCCAAAGAGCATTTGGCAAAAAGTCAATCACATTAGCTGTGATGTTTTGAAGCTCTTTAAACTCATCTTCAAGTTTGTAAGAGTGGTCTATAATCTCCTTTAAACCTTTTAAGTATTGCTCTTTGTCATGTTTGTCAAAATTTTCTAAAAGTTTTTTATCTATCATAAGTTAATCCTTTAAAAGAGTCAATATCGTATAACAGAACATTTTTATCTCTATATTTTAAAAGTTCATTGCTAAAACCGCTTTTGGAAAATAGAGCGAAATAGTCTACTTTTAGCTCTGCTAAAGTGCACTTTTTTTGAAGTTTGTTGAGTATGTTTTTTGAGATTTTTTGATTTTTCCATTTTGCTTCACCGGCTATTACTCTGCCATCTTCTGTTTTTGCCAAGAGGTCTAATTCGATGTTTTTATCCCAGTAGCCTCCTGATTGGATAATTTTTGATTGTGAAAATGAGTGCAAGATAAGATCACTGCATAATCTTTCAAATGTAAGGGAGATATATTTGTCAAGTTCATTTGTGATCTTTTGTAAAACTTTTTCATATTGGTCATTTTGTAGAAGTGTTTTGTTTGGTACTATAAAAATATACCAAAATCTATAAAAATTTTTTGTAAATTTTATCTTATCTTCGATTTGGTATCTTCTAAACTCTTTTTTAATCTGTTTTGATGCATCTGTGCGTAGAGGTTTTTCACGCGAATACTCTTTTGTGATGATACCTCTATCAAATAGAATTTGATAGAGCAAAGAGCCGTGAAATTGTGAAATATCATTTTTATAGATAGAGTAAATTTTGCGGTTTCCTACACCGATACGAAAAAGCAGTTTTTCTATATCATTTTGGATTTTTGGATCATCGTGCATGATAAAGTTATCTTTTAGTGTATTGTAGTTTTTAAGTATGTTAACTTCGATGTTTTGTAAGAGAGTTTCCCTATCATGTAGCTTCTTTAATGGTTCAAAGCCATCAAATACAGCGTAATACTCAATAAGCTCTTTGATATCAAGATAAGCAAAATGTCTACTAAACGCTTTCAAAATAACCTTTTTGTTTTTATATTAGACTTTTTGTAAAATTATATTGTGAGGCTCAGACCAAAGAGAGGATTTGCCTCTAAGATAGAGTTTTATGAAAAGTCTAATATAATTATATCATTTTATTGGGTTTTTGGCTATTGTTTTTTAACGAGAACTAGTAGAGGGTAAAACAGAAAAAGAGTGGACTAAAGTAATAGACCAACTCTTTTAAAATTTTGGGATTATGCAGAAATTGGAACTACAGAGACTTTGTTTCTCTGTTTATCTTTTTTCTTAAATTCAACATGTCCATCAATCAAAGCAAAAATCGTATGGTCTTTTCCAATTCCTACATTTTCGCCAACATGTACTTTTGTACCTCTTTGTCTGATGATAATATTACCAGCTCTTACGAACTCTCCGCCAAATTTTTTAACGCCTAGTCTCTGACCTCTTGAGTCTCTATTATTCTGTGTACTACCTTGACCTTTCTTGTGTGCCATTATAAAATCCTTACCATTATTTATAAAATTTAATGCGAGATTATATCGGATTTTGCTTAAAACTTGATTATTTAGCCTAAGCTTGGGTATTAACCTGAGTTTTTATTAAAGTGTTACAGGAATTCTATTGCTTTAAAATAATATTATATATTTTTTAAGTTTACCATGATATTTATCTTTCCAATAATTGTTATGTTTTTACACTATCTTACTTTGGAGGATATATACCATAAGTCAAAAGTTTTTTGGTTTCGCGATTAAATACTTCTTTGCTTACCCATACTCCTGAAAAAATTTTTACTCTATCTTTTTGGTAAATATGCAAACTTAATAGCTGTTTTCCATTCATGGTTTGCTGGATATGTATTTTTTTAAACTCTTTAAATAAACGACCACTTTTGACAAGCCAATAAAATTTTGGTTCATATTGTACTTCAAGAACTCTCCTGTTTCCATAATTATCTAGTTCTATATATGCAGGAAATATTTTTTGATAATAACCGATAGCAAATTTTCGTTGATACTCTTTTAGTGTCATCCATTTTGAAAATACTTCTTTACGATTGATATGTTTAGAAGGGTCTATATATGAAGTCTGTAAGTATTTTATCTTTTTATCAAAATCGAAGTTACTATCTTGTTTGTTTATTGTGGGTGATATAGTATTTGGTTCAAGTTTTTCAATATTTGATGCTACTGTTTTGCTGGTAAATAAATATGCAAATAATGAAATTGCAAGAAGAGTGGCTAAAAAATAATAACTATTTTTCTTTTGAATAGTCGTCTTTTTTGGAGTAGGATATAAAATTTCAGCTTGACAATAAGAACATAAATATTTATCACTCTTTTGATAAAAATTAGTTGCACCACATGATTGACAATTGAAACTTTTCATAACTTACCTTTTCATAATATTCATGGGAAGTATATCGGTATGTAAAGGTATGAGTTTAATGGTAATCTGAGTTCGACACAGTATCTTCTGTGGATATGATACTGTGTCGAACTCAGGTTGATATGTTCAAAATGATAAAATTCAAAATGTCTATTTAAAGTCAAAAAATCTTAAGTGTGTTACCCGTGGTTACTCATTTGCAAAACGACAAGTACATGACATAAACGGCTCATGGCAGAGTGGAGAGTTACAAATTGTCATACAAAATCCAGATGATCAAAATCTTACTACTAGGATAATCGTCCAATAGCCACTTTTACCTATAAAAGATAAATTATCTATTTGTACCCTTAATAATTAATTTCAACAACCTCTGGCTTTGTCAGAGGTTGTTGATTCTTAAGTTTTCAATGCTATTTAGATATAATTTCTAAACTAGAGGAGTTAATATGGTAGAATTTTTACAAAAAGCAAAAGATGCTAGTGTTATCTGTCGAGCACTTGAACCTAGTGTAAAAAATAGTATTTTAAAACAGATGGCTAACTCTTTGAGAGAAAACACTGTTTTTATCCAGAGGGAAAATCAAAAAGATATGGCTTATGCCAAAGAGAACAACCTCTCAGCTGCGCTTCAAGATAGACTGCTTTTGGACGAAAAAAGAGTTGAAGCTATGGCTGATTCTATTTTACAAATTGCTACACTTAAAGAGCCTGTAAATAGAGTATTAGAGGGGTGGAAAGTTGAGAGTGGGTTAAATATCCAAAAAGTTACTGTCCCAATTGGCGTAATTGGTATAATCTATGAGAGCCGTCCAAATGTTACAAGCGACACAGCAGCTTTGTGTTTTAAAAGCTCAAATGTTTGTGTGTTAAAAGGTGGAAAAGAGGCACAAAACTCAAATGTTGCTATCGCTAAAATTTTGCAAAGTGTTTTAGAAAAAAATGAGTTGCCAAAAGAGATGATATCGCTACTGCCTGATGCCTCAAGAGAGGGGGTTTCTAATCTTATAAAACAAGATAGATATGTCGATCTTATCATACCAAGAGGTGGTGAGGGGCTTATTCGATTTGTGAGTGAAAACGCGACTGTACCTGTTGTAAAACATGATAAAGGTTTATGTCATACATACATAGATGAAGATGCTGATTTTGAAAAGGCATTAAAAGTTACTATCAATGCAAAATGTAGACGAGTAGGAATTTGTGGTGCTTTAGAGACGCTTTTGGTGCACAGAGATGTTGCTGAGGCGATTTTACCGATTTTGAAAATTGAATTTGATAAACATAATATTGAGCTTAGAGGTTGTGGTGAAACTCTAAAGATCATAGAGGCAAATGAAGCTAATGATGAAGATTTTGCGACTGAGTATTTAGATACTGTTTTATCTATAAAAATTGTTAAGAGTGCAGATGAAGCTATTTTGCATATCAAGCGTTTTGGTTCAGGTCACTCTGATGCTATAATCACAGAAAACTATACAGTAGCAGAGCAGTTTTTAAATGGTGTTGATTCAGCGTGTGTCTATCTAAATGCTAGTACACAGTTTACCGATGGTGGAGAGTTTGGTTTTGGTGCAGAGGTTGGAATAAGTACAAACAAACTTCATGCAAGAGGACCTATGGGTATCAATGATTTAACAACTTACAAATATAAAATTTATGGAAATGGACAGACAAGAGCTTGAGCGTTTTAGAGATTAGAGATCTTACATTTGGGTACAAAGATAATCCACTTTTGTATGATAACTTTTCACTTGTTTTAAAAAAGGGAGAGGTTATCTCGATAGTTGGAGCAAGTGGTAGTGGCAAAAGTACACTTTTTGAGCTTATAACAGGAGTGTTAAAACCAAAAAGCGGAACAATCAAAAAAGATAAAATAGCTCAAATTTATCAAGACCCATATAGCTCTTTTCATCCATCTTTTATCATAATCTCCCAGATTAGCGAAGTGGCAGATATTACAGATATTGATAGTTATCTAAAAAAACTTGATTTAAAAAGAGAGCTTTTAGAGAAAAAACCTCACCAATTAAGTGGCGGTCAACTACAAAGGTGCTCAATTTTACGAGCACTTCTTATGAAGCCTGATCTTATTTTGGCTGATGAGCCTACATCTGCTCTTGATAATGTAGTCCAATTAGATGTCATGAAACTTTTGATGCAGTTTTTAGATAGGGTTGGGATACTCCTCATAACTCACGATGATGATCTCGCTACTTGGGCTAGTGATAGGATTATAAAACTTAAGTAATAGTTAAGTGTACAAATTCAGACAGACTATACGATAAAAGAATTGTAAAATATTTTTTGAAAACCATACCAATTATAATATCTATACTTTCTATGGAAATTTTGAACTTTTTTAAAAAAGTTTAATAAAAATCTTATGTAAAAGTGTAAGTAATTTTCAATGAATAACTGCTATAATAAATTACAAATCAAATATTGGGTAGGTAGATGACAACTCAAGAAAAAACATTAGCAAGAATACTTTTTAAAAATAAGATTTATGAGTCTGATGGACAAAAGTTTGAGGATGTTTTTAGTGCAATAATGAGGTATGTTGAACCTGATTTTCAGTCTATAAAGCCTTGGGGAAATATTGGTGATAGAAAAAATGATGGCTATATTAAAAACAAAGGTATCTTTTATCAAGTTTTTGCACCTGAAAATATTAAAAAGTCATATCCTGATGTTATTAAAAAAATTGAAAACGATTTTAGTGGTTTAATTAACCAATGGTCGCCTGTAAATAATTTTTATTTTGTTATCAATGATAAATATAATGGTGTTCATCCTGATTCTGAACAACTGTTAGAACAAATAAAAATAAAAAATAATTTAACAGAAACAAGATTTTTAACTCCAAAAGATTTAGAAAATATGCTATTTAAATTAGATGATGATCAAATTTTGACCATTACAGGTTATTTGCCTGACCCAATAAATTTAATAACATTAAATTATTCGATAATTAATGAAATTGTTGAATATATATCTGCTAAGCCATTAGGGACATTAATTGAAAATGTTATAATTCCAGAATGGTCGGAGAAAATTATATTTAATGGTTTAGATGGAGGAGTTGAAGAAACTTATCTTAATAATGGTTTTCTTCAAGTAGCTTATCTAGATGAATATTTACATGATAATAGTGAGTTCTTAGCTAATGAGCTAAAAAACGATATAAGAGCAACCTATTTAAACCTTTCTCAAAAATTTCAAGGAAAAAAGCTTTTTTGGAAAATCGTAAATGATTTACTCCCAAATAAGGCTTCTATTTATCAGGCACATATTATTGTAATTATGTCAAAGTATTTTGAAACATGTGATATATATGAGGAACCTAAATAATGTTAGTTCCTGCAAAACATATCAATTTTTCAGAATCATTACTTGGATTTGGTAGTTATATATTAGAAAATCTCGATAGCCCAAAAAGCATTGATGAAATTTGGGACAAATATCAATTTGATTTAAAAGAAAAAAAATATTTTTCAAATCATAGTTTTGATAATTTGATATTGACTATTATATTTTTATTTTCAATAGGCAGTATTGATGAAAAGCATGGAAGGATAAAAAAGTTATGAAACTTATAAGCTTAACTTCAAACCAAAATAGCTTTAATCCAGTTAAATTTAATCCAAGTGGTATAAGTCTTATTGTAGCTAAGCACAGTAAAAAAACAAGTTTTACATCTAAAAATACCTATAATGGGTTAGGAAAATCTTTATTAATTCATATAATACACTTTTGTTTGGGAGGCAAAAGTAAAAATTTTGAATCTTTTGTTGAAAAGCTTCCAAAATGGCAATTTATATTGAAGTTTCAAATTGACAATGTTGTATATGTATCAAGTCGAAGTACAGATAATATTGATAAAATCATATTAAATTTTGATAATAAAGAAGAAGAATTAACTATCAGTAAATTTACAGACAAAATAGAAAAACTATTATTTAATATTCCTGATGATATAAAATTTTTAACTTTTAGATCCCTGTTGCCATTTTTTATTAGACCTAAAAAAGAATCATATGTCTCTTATGATAAACCTTCAAAAGTTGGTTCTGATTACCAAAAAGCATTATACAATGCTTTTTTATTAGGTCTAGATATGAACTTAGCTCAAGATAAATATCTTTTAAGAAAAGAACAAGATAGACTTGAAAAATTACAAAATAATATACAGACTGATACTTTACTAAAAGATTTTTTTTCAAAAGAGAAAGATGTTTCCTTAAGATTAAAAGATTTAGATGATGAAATTGAAAAGCTAACAGAGAATATAAATAAATATGAAGTAGCTGAGGATTATTATGATGTTAAAAATGAAGTGGACAGTATTAAAAAGGATTTAGAAAAAAAAGATAATGAAATAGTGCTTTTAAATAATCAAATATTCAATATAGAAAAAAGTTTACAAATTTCTCCTGATTTAGAAAAAGAAAATATTGAAAAAGTTTACAATGAAGCTAAAATATATTTTTCAAATACATTAGAAAAAAAATTAGCAGAACTTGAGAACTTCTATACAAAGCTTACTGAAAATAGAATATCAAGATTATCATCACAAAAACAGATTATATTAAAAAGAAATAAAAAAAACAGTAAAGAACTTGAAGAGTTAAAAAGTAAATTTGATAAAAAAATCCAATACCTTGGGGCACATCAAGCATTTGATGTTATATTAAAAGTCAAAGATAGGTTATCTGAACTTGAGCGTGAAAAAGAAAAGCTAGAAGATTATGATAAATTAATAGAAAATTACCATAATAAAATACTTGAGATTAAACAAGATTTTATTACTAGTGCTCAAAAGGCAGAAGAATATAGAAAAGAAATAAGTTCACAGTTTAAATATAAGCAAGATTTTTTTAGAGAACTAGCAAAGAGATTTTATCCTAAAAGTGCATCAGGAATAACTTTTGATAGTAATGATGGGGAAAATCAAATCAGATTCGATATTCATGCAAAAATAGAATCTGATGGTTCTGATGGAATTAATAATGTTAAAATATTTTGTTACGATACAACGCTATTATTTAAGGGAGAAAATCATAATTTTAATTTTATTTTTCATGATAGTCGATTGTACGATGGTATAGATGAAAGACAAAAAACTGAAATGTTTAAAATTATTTATGAATTATTTAATAACACAAATTATCAATATATAGCTTCTGTAAATGAAAATCAGCTAAATGAAATTAAAAACTTACTTACAGATGATGAGTTTAATGAGATTTTTACAAAAAATACAATTCTAGAACTAACCGATGAATCTGATAGTAAAAAATTATTAGGTATCAAAGTTGATATTAACTACGATTAAAAACACTTAACAAGTTGCAGGAGCTAACAAGGCTATTCTTATTTTACTACTTTGTAGCTCAATATAGTCGGTTATGTCCTATTCCTCACTCCTTAAGTCTTTTTACTTTTGCTCCGAGTTTTTGTAGCTTTTTTTCAAGCTCCACATAACCACGGTCAAGATGATATATACGGTGTACTCTTGTTGTACCGTTTGCCACAAGAGCTGCCAAGACTAAAGCACTACTAGCTCTTAAGTCGGTTGCCATGACATCTGCACCATTTAATTGATTGTTGCCTTCAACTGTTGCTGAGTGGTTGCTTAGTATGATGTTGGCTCCCATTCGTATAAGTTCACTAACATGCATAAATCTATTTTCAAATAATTTTTCTTCTATATTGCTTGCACTTTCAGCTACAAGGGCTAATGCCATAAATTGTGCCTGCATGTCTGTTGGAAAACCAGGATATTCGCTAGTTGTAATTCTTGCACCTTTTATTCTAGAAGCTGGTTTTATTGTGATAGAGTCCTCTTTAAGATCAAAATCAAATCCCATCTCTTGAAGTTTTAAGATAATGGCAAAAAGGTGTGTATGATTTACATTTTTCAGTGTGATTTTACTGTTTGTAATGGCTCCGGCACATAGATAAGTCCCAGCTTCGATACGATCTGGAATTACTTTGATATTTTTAACTTCTATAAGTTTTCCGCCATTTCCCTCTATTATCAGTTCATCACTTCCTATGCCTTCTATTTTGATACCGTTTTGGTTTAAAACTTCACAAAGCTGTACAACTTCAGGCTCTTTTGCCGCATTTATAATTTTTGTCTCTCCGTGAGCTAACGCTGCTGCCATGACAATGTTTTCTGTACCTGTTACGGTGATTTTGTCAAAAACTATAGTAGCACCGATGAGTCCTTTTGGTGCACTTGCTCTTACATATCCTTGCTCTATGACGATATTTGCTCCCATCATCTCTAAAGCTTTTAGATGTAGATCAATAGGGCGTTGACCGATAGCACAACCTCCAGGAAGCGAGACTTTGCACTCTCCAAATCTTGCAAGCAAAGGACCTAGAGTCAAGATAGAGGCTCTCATCTTTCTGACTATGTCATAAATTGCTGTTGTGTTTTTGATTGAGGATGCATCAACTTTTGCACAGTTTTTTTCAAAGTTATAAGTTGCACCTAAATTTTCAAGTAGTTTTAACATGGTAAAAACATCATTTACTCTAGGTAAATTATCGATTGTCACCTCATTTTTGAAAAGGATAGTAGCAGCAAGCAGAGGAAGAGCCGCATTTTTAGCACCATCAATCTCTATCTCGCCACTAAGTCTGTTGATGCCCTCAATCTCTAAATAGTCCATAAATACCCTTGAATTTGTGTTGAAATTTTCCGCTATTGTAGCGATATTTAAATAAATAGATATAAAAGACGATGATACAAAAATATATTAATTATCATTAAGGAGTGGTGTTTTGGATAAAATAGTAGATTTTTTTATACATGAAAAACGGACTCATAGTGAAAGTTTAATTAAATATAGAACAAGATTTATAAATATAATAGGCTGTATGATAATAGTTGTAGCTTTTACAATGAGTTTTGTACGGTTTTTTAGAGAAGATTATTTTGTTGGTTCTATTGATCTATTACTATCTTTAGTAATTTTTTATATGATTTATCTTCTCAAGATTAAACCACATTATTTGACAAAAATTATTCAAGTTTTTGTTTCACTAATTTTTGTTTTTACATTTATAATTATTACTAGTGTTGATTATGATGCAAAATTGGCGCTTCCTTTTATGTTTTTATCTGCAGCTGTTTTTTTACAAGGTAAAAGAGCGGGATTTTTTTGGTTTATTGCGATCTTTTTAGAGTTTGTTTTGCTATATTTTTCATCTACACTAGGCTCAAAGTTTAGTAATATTACAATTGTGATGATGATGGCTTTTCTTGTATGTCACTATGTAGTTCTTCTTTTATATGAAAATCAACAAAGAGAGAGTAGTGAAAAATTGGAGAGGGTAAATAGAGATCTAGACCAGACAATTCAAGCAAGGACTAAAGAGTTATATGATCAAAAAGAGGCTTTTAAGACATTATATAACAAAGCTTCAGATGGTGTTTTGCTTATCCAAGATGGACAATTTATAGACTGTAATGAATCTGTTGTAAAAATGTTAAAGTATAAATCAAAAGAGGAGTTTTTAAACACTCATCCATCAATACTATCTCCCCAGTTACAGCCAGATGGGAAATCATCAGTTGTTAAAGCAGATGAGATGATGAGTTTATGTATGAAAAATAGTACACATAGTTTTGAGTGGATACATCAAAAGTCTGATGGGCGACAGTTTTGGTGTGAGGTAGTTCTTACTAAAATAAAGTTGCAAGAAAAGGAGACTATTCATGTTGTTTGGAGAGATATAAGTAAACGAAAAGCTCTTGAAGAGGATATTAGTAGACAGGCTACTACGCTTGAAGAGTTTAATGCAACTCTCGAGGAGAAGGTAAAACTTCAAGTTGCTAAGATCCAAGAGTCTCTTGAAAATTTTAAAATTTTAATTGATTCAACTATTGAGGCTATTTTTGTTTATGATTATGATAAGGGAGTAATTGATTGCAATAAAATGGGGCTTAAGCTATTTGAATATGAATGTAGTGAAATTTTGGGAAAAGATATTTTTGAGTTTATTCACAAAGATGATATAGCGATAGTTAAAAAAAATTTCAAATTAAACCATGCTTTACCATATGAGGTAAGAGCTATAAATAGTAAAGGTTTGGTTATACCAATACTTATAAGTGGGGCTAATATGCAGTACAATGGAGAGTTGGTGCGTGTAATTACCATATTTGACCTAAGTGAGCTTAAACAAAAAGATAAATTACTACAACAACAATCTCGTCATGCGACAATGGGTGAGATGATAGGTATGATCGCACATCAATGGAGACAGCCGTTAGCCGCAATCTCGGGAAGTGTTGGAGTACTAAATATTGATATTATGATGGATCAATATGACAAAGATGTATTTCAAGCTCATGTTGACAAGATAGGTGAACATACGCAATTTCTATCTTCAACCATTGATGATTTTAGAAACTTTTTTAAAGAGCACAAACAGAAAACAGATACAACACTAAATGAAATTACTAAAAGTGCACTTAAGATAATCGAACCAACATTGCAGAGTCAAAAAATAGAAATTATAAAAAAATATAATTCATCATGTTTATTGTATACACATGCAAATGAGTTAAAGCAGGTAGTGCTTAATCTATTAAAAAATGCGCAAGATGCTTTATTAGAAAACAGGGTAAAAAACCCAAAAATTGAAATTTTAACTTATGATGAAGAAAATCATTGTCTGCTTGAAATCTCTGATAATGGGGGAGGTATACCAGAAGATGTTATTGAAAATATTTTTGAGCCATATTTTACAACTAGAGAAAAAAAAGATGGAACAGGGCTTGGTCTTTATATGTCAAAAATAATTGTTTCAGAGCATTGTCAAGGAAGCATTAGTGTTTTAAATAACAAGCAAGGCGCTAGATTTAAGATTAAGTTGGAGAGAACTTAACCATAAAAAAGTCTAATCAAACTTACCATTTTTAATATCATCTTTTATCTCATCAAGACCATCTTGCAAGATCTGTCGTAATAGAATCGCTGCTTTGTTGTTGTCAGGTTCGGGGATGTCCCAGCTGGTAATTCTCATGTTAGCTTTAAAAAGAAACTTTAATTCTTTTTTAATTTCATTCTCTCTACTTTTAAACTCTTTTTCAACTGTATCCATCTTTTTGATTCCTCTCTCTTTTTGATTTAACCATAAAATTGCACTATCTATATCTTCAAAATATTTCATATCACCACTCATAAACCAGTTTGATATCTTGATACCGTACGCTTCCCATGATTTGTCACCCACAAACGCTAGTTTAGTAAACTCTTTGTTATGTCTTAAGCCAAACTTTAAGTCATCCCAAACAGCTCTAAGCTCCAAGCCTTCAAACTCTCTTGCATCAATCAAAACCTTTATTTTAGGCTCTTTGATACCTACAAGTGCATTTTCAACCATCGGTAGCATCTTGGCATAATCACTATGATTTAATTTACCTTTTACCTTAAATTTTAAAAAAAAGTCATCACCAACATGACTTATGCCTATGCTTATACTATGCTCTTGTGATAGTCCCATAATCTACTCCTTATAGGAATTAATTGTAGCAAGAATAAAAGTAATAGTTTTGCTACTTAAGTTGCATTATTTAAATTAGTAGGTATAATTTGGGTTAAAATTAAGAGGTGGTTTCATTGTGTCTGTGAATATAGAACTTTTTAAAGGTCTTGAAGATGAAATTAGTTTGTATGCTAAAACAGTGAGTTTTCAAAAGGGTGAAACACTTTTTTATGGCAATCAATTGATGCACTATTTTTATATTATTACTAAAGGTGCAATTAAAACTTATCAACTTAATTTAAACAATGCAAAAGAGCAGACAATATTTATATTTACCAATGGGGATATGTTTGATACTATTATACTTTTGGATGGTGAGCCACATGATGTAATGTATGAGGCACTTGAAGATACAGAGCTTATGCAATTACCTATGGAGAAAATACGCCAATGGATTGTAAGTAACCAAGCTTTTAACGAGAGATTTTTCCCATATCTAGCTTCGCAAATGCGTCATACCGAGGAGCTTGCTACTGATCTTGCGTTACACAACACACAAGAGCGACTTATCAAGCTAATTTTGCAAAATTTAGACTCAAATAACAATAGAAACTTTAATCTTATACAAAATTTATCTCATAGCGAAATTGCAAAACTTATAGGTACAGTACGACATGTTGTAGAGAGACATCTTGTAGTTCTTAAAAATGAGGGTACAATTGAAGAGACAAATCGAAAACATCTTTGTGTCAAAAATATACAGAAACTTTTAGAAAAATTTTGAATTTTTTTCTATTGTATTTAATTTCTAAAAAGGCAGATTATGAGTGATAAGATAAAATCTCTTATACAAGATATAGAGGATTTAAAAGATAGATTGAAAGAGGAGATAGATTTAAACGAGAGTCATATAGCGTACGATATAAGGCAAGGTCGTATTTTATTTGATGATGATAGGTTAAAAAAACAGAAGCAAAAAGTTGTCCATTTTTTTAACTATCTTAGAGAAGCACCTTTGCTTCATGTACTTAGTGCACCGATTGTGTATGCGATGCTTTTACCCGCTATTATCCTTGATGTGATGCTTTTTATCTATCAGCAAGTGATATTTCGTATTTATAAATTTAAGTTTATAAAACGCAGTGATTATATCGTTTTTGATCGTCAGTATCTTGGATATTTAAATATCATTGAGAAGATAAACTGCATGTATTGCTCTTATTTTAATGGTCTTATAAATTATACAGCGGCAATTGCTGCAAAATCTGAGTTTTACTTTTGTCCGATTAAACATGCTAAAAAAGTTGCTTATACGCATAGGCATTATTATGATTATATGGCATATGGCGATGATGAGAACTATCAAGAGAAGTTAGAAAAACTTCAAAAAAAAGCACAGAGTAAATAATCTTTTTTGTATATATGAAACTGCGTTGAACTCAGGTTATTAGCAGATCTGTAGATAACTCGTGCAAAAGCTCTAGTGTGATTGAATCAGAGATGATAAAATCCCCTTCATGTGAACATATCACTATCAAATCATACTCTTCTTTTTGAAGATACTTTACCAAACTATCTTCAAAAAATGAGCTATCTACAAAAAAATCACCATCAAGAGCACTCTGTTTTTTTAATTTTTCAAATGACTCTCTTTGCATCTTTTCAATCTCTTGTATATTTTGTAAGTCTATATCTATTGAAGGATCGACAACATAACGATAATCATATAAAAGTCGTATATTACTATGCAAAAAGAGCGTTTTTGTTTGCAAAACACACTCATCTGATCTACTGTTTGCATTTAAATATAAAAGAATATTTTTGTATTTAGAGTACTCATTTTTTATCGTTAAAATAGGCAGAGGAATTTTTTTGACCAAATTTTGTGTAATCTTTTGATGATATGGTGTGATGATAAGTGTCTGTTTATCATCCTTAATCAATGCTAATACTCTATTTACAGTATCATTAACAAAAATAAAGATTGCACACTCTTTGCTATTTTCGATTGTTGCTATCGTATTTTTTATACTCTGTTTTACTTTTTCTTTGTCCAAAGTATCATCTGTTTTATTCTTTTTCAACTGGAAAAAATTTGGTACATCAAACATGGGTCTTTCATGTACATACAATATTTCAACAACAGTGCCTTTCTCGCTTGCAAATGAAAAAGCTCTTTGTAAAAGTGCTTTAGTCATGCTCAACTCATTTAAAACTATTACAATCTTATTTATACTCATTTCCAAAACAGACCCCTAACTTTTTTATAATTGTAACAAGTTTAAAAAAACTATTTTGCTACTTTAGTGGCATTTAACTCTTTTTTCATAATAGACTTCTTGCAAAACTATAACCATCCCAGATCAAACTTCATCATAACAGTAAGTCATAGAGGGGTGA